>NZ_JACNAC010000070.1:0-30205 GCF_017349775.1 Pseudomonas sp. GW460-12-10-14-TSB1 | reverse complement strand
AGCGGACAATGGTCGAAAGGCCACTAGTCCGCAGGAGAGACACTCATCGATGCTATCCAGGCGTCCTGACCTACGCCATCAGATATGCTGATTTTTCAGCACTGCTTGGAAACAAGCATGTCACTACGAGCCTCCTGCGCGGAGGTTGCCATCGCGAAAATATTTTATTTGCCACTGCAGTCGAGCGTGCACGGCAATGAGGCTGGGCGCATGCGGAGATTGTGTCTGCAGTATGCAATAGGACTTCCTTGCTAGCAGATCCTGTTCGGCTTTTGGACTCATTAGCAAACGGCAGAGGCCCAGGCTACTCTGCAATGGATGGCAATAGGCTACTTTTAGAATGTGTTAGCCAAGCAGCGACTATCGCTGCGCTTAGGAGCAGCGATGAGCATAAAAGGGAACGGGAAAAAGATACCGCTAAACGTCTATTTGCTAAAAGAAAACAATGGAATTCTATGGGACGATAAAGACGTAATTGCTAGCCCAATAGGATCAGGCGGTAAACCCCAGAAAATCCAGACGGAAAAGCACCTCCTCGGCCCCGAAGGGATTTACGGCACTCTCTTTATTCGGAAGCCGATACTTGAAACTACACCTGATTGGCTTGAATTCATCGCCCAAGGGTTGAATGAGAGCGTAAAGACTAAGAGCTGGACAAATAAAAGCGTGTCCGCTCTTCTCGTAGTGACTCACAATTCAAGACAGTTCGCGGTCGCCTTTGGGCATGGACGACACATGATTGAGCCGCGATTGATAGAAGATAGATTTGGCATAAGGGTTGTTCTGAACAGCGTTTCGCCAGACAGAATTGCCTCAATTGATCGACAGACTTTTGATGCATCCCCAAGAATAAGCCGGACGCAAACTATAAAGGCATCCTCAGTCTCTGATTACATGATTAATGCTGAACAGGATCTGCTGAGGGGGTTGGTAGGCTTTACAAAGCCTGAATACTCTGATGTTCTTGGGCCATTAATCGCAGGAATTGACTCATTTAAGGCTTCAGTTCCTGCGGAACTAGCAGGGCTAAATAAATTTTTTACGGCAGTGCTAGATCGGTCTGCTTCTAAGGACTATTTGACCCGAAATGTCGATGGCCATAATAGTGAGTTCTCTTGGGTCGAAAATTTACTTCCTGTGAAAGACAAAGATGTTATTGAAGAGTTAGAGGCGCTGCTTTGGGGCGCACTGAGATCTTCCGAAAAGCATAATATGTGGCTTGCCATCCCAGACATTGTCGACTGGAGTAACGTAGCTGGATTTTCCTATCGGGCAGAAGCCGAGGGCACGGATATACAGGAGGTTCTGTATCTTGAAAAATTTCTTGACACTTTTCGACGTGATGCGACGCTAGATACTGTTAAACGTCGTGATATCTTTATGATTCACACTGATGGGCGGGTGCCGGCGAGATTTAGTGCCTTCAAGTGCATTTATGCTGAGATAAAGCACAATGCGAAGTTGTTTATCTTGCATGCCGGAAGCTGGTTTAGGGTAGAAGACTCTTTCCAAGCATCTGTTGAAAGGTACTACTCTGATCTTGACAAGAAGAGCTTTGCTGCTCCTTTTGTGGAGTACGATCACTCCGGTGAAGGAGAATACAATGAGTATGTGTGTGCTCAGGCGTCTTCCACTCATGCGATGCTTGATCGGCAGCTAATTAGATTTGGCGGTAGCTATGACAAGATCGAGGTTTGTGACATTTATAAGAAGCAAGGCATTGGTGAGAGAGGGGAATTTATCCACGTAAAAAGAGGGCGAGGATCTTCTAATCTTAGCCACTTGTTTGCTCAAGGCTTAGTTGCTTCTACGCTTTTAGTTCGTGAAGCTGAGTTCGTTAAGGATGTAAATGAACAGCTAGCAAAACAAGGCTTTCCTGCGCTATCAGAGAGATTTGAGGCCAAAGGAAATGATATCGTATATGCAATAATTGATGGCGAGAACTCCTCTAGTCTAGATATCCCATTCTTTAGCAAAGTAACGCTTCAAAATTGCGGAAAGACTATAACTTCATACGGATACGGAATTAAACTCCTCCACATCCCTGAATCTGCAGCATACCGTATAAAGGTTGCTCAGAAGGTAGCAACAAAGAAGCTCGAAAAGAAAGCCACGGCTGCTGGTAAAGCTAAAGTCAAAAAAGTACAGCAGGAAATAGTACTAAAAAACCATCAATCAGAATTAAAAGTGGAGCGAAGTCAAGCGGAATCACCCCAGCGCCTAGCTAAATGAACAACGTCGTGGGCATTGATTCTGTAGGATTGATTTGTGAGCCTCGGTTTAAGGTGCTCAAAGGCGATGTTCGACTTGTTTGGTATACAGAGTATGAGTAGCAGGTAACCAGCAAGGAGATCAATGACCTCTGCGTTTATTCACCTGTTCGTTCAAGCTAACTCAGTAGGTAGCAAAGCACACCAGATTCGGCTCTTCGGATGGAAAACCCCAGATCACCGCTGGGCCAGGGGGGGGCGTGCGCTCGTGCGCACATTCAAGTCATGGCTTGTGTACGCAGTGGCAGCTAGCACTCTTATGTCCGCTACTGGCCGAAAGCGGACCGTCAACAAAATCTGCAGCGTCCATCGTCAGGCTTGCCCGTTAACGGGCAAGCACATTCATACCCGCATCAACAGCCGCAATCGCATCCTGCCAACAAAGTCCCGGCACCACTGCCACGCGGAAGCCAATCCGTGTGTTTCGTATTGCTCGAAGAGTTCGAAGTGTTCCAGGCACAGTCCGGCGGCACGTAGCTCGGGGCAGTCGGGATGGGCCAGCCGTGACAGGCTGGTAGTGAGCATGGGGTAAGGCTGGGGCGACTGGATAAGCCAGCCCAGTTCGGTCTGCCCGGCATCGCAGAACAGCAGCTGACAACGACCGCCCAGTTGCTGGTCGAGAATTGCGTTCAGGCGGTCACACAGTTGAGCGGGTGGGAGCGATGTGCCGCGCAGATGGGTGACCAGCAGAAAACGGTGGTTGTAGGTGGGGATCAACGCAGGCCCTGCCTCAAGGGGGAGAGGGCAGGGATTAACACACTCTTGTTACGCATTGAGGAATAGGAAATGTCCTAAAGTGGCCCTGGCCGGCTCCAGGGTTCGCGGGGTTATTTCGGGTACAGCGGCGGCAAACTGCTGGTGTCGGCCAGCGGGGTCTGCACCTGTTCGGAGATGGGGATGGCGCGGATTGCGCGCCACAGTTCTTCGCCTTGCCAGTAGTGGCCGGTTTCGCTGTAGAGCGCGCCGTTGAGGCCGTCCAGGGCGTCGGACAGGGGCACGAAGCGGGCGGCCATGTCTGCCAGGGTTTCCGGTTGCTGGCGGGCCCAGGCGTCGAGGGCCTGGCGGGTGGCTTGTGGGTCGTTGGCCAGGCAGGCGCGCTTGAGGTCGTCGAGCAGGGTGCGCGGGCTGGGGCCGGTCTGCGCGGCGCGCAGGATTGCCGGTTGCCAGCGCGCGCGCCACCAGAGGCCGAAGCCGAGCAGGGTGGTGCAGGCGAGGAGCAGGGTGCTGAGTTTCCAGGCCCACAGGGTGCCGCTGTCGCCACCGGCGCCAGCCGTTGCCGCGCCAGCCGGGGTGTCCACCACCAGGCTCGGGTTGTTCGCCACTTGCAGGGTGCGCGCCGGCAGGCTGCTGCGCTCCAGGTGGTCCTCATGGGTGTTCCACCAGACCACTTCCACCGTCGGCAGGTCGATGCTGCCGCTGCGATTCGGCACCAGGGCCTGGCTGTCTTCGCGGCTGCCGATCAGCCCGCGGTCGCTGATCTGATTGCTCAGTTGCGGTTGGTCCGGGTAGCTGCGTAGGCCGTTGGCCTCGGTCACCGGCAAGGGCGGCAGCTGCGAGCTGGACAGGCCTTCGGCCTTGAGGGTCAGGCTGCGGGTCAGCGAGTCGCCGACCTGGCTGTGCTCCGGCTCGGGGTTCCAGCTTTCGCTCAGGCTCAGGCTGCGGGCCGGCAGCCAGGGCGCGTCGGCCGGGTATTCGACCGGCTTGGCCTTGACCGTCAGCGGCATCTGCGCCGAACTCACGTGCATCAGCTTGCCCGGCTTCAGGCCTTGGGGCGCCGGGTCCTGGCTGCCTGCGGTGTCGGCCAGGGTGGCGCTGAAGGTCAGTTCCGGAATGTTCAGCACGCCGCTGTGCTGGGGGAAGATCGCGTAGCGGATCTCGATCACGCCGTGGCGCACGCCGTTGATGACTTTCTCATAGGTGCGCGACTCGCCGAGCTGTTCGACCCGGGCGTCGTCGATCTGCAACGGCGTCAGGCTGCTGTCGTCGTACAGCGACACCGAGTGATAGATGTGCAGGGTCAGCACCGCCTGGGCCTGCACATAGACGCTGTCCTGGTCGAGGCTGGCGTCGATGAACACCGGTTCCAGCGGGGCGCTGTCGCTGCGGCTTGCGCTTTGCAGCACCTGCAGGGTGATCGGCTGACTCTGTACGTCGCCCAGTTGCAGGGGCGGGATCACCACGGTGCCGGTGGTCTTGGGCAGCAGGGTGATGATCCAGCGGGTGATGGCGCGGTTGTCGCCATTGAGGCTGGTCAACTGGTTGACCTGGCGCGTGCCCTGGACCTCGAACTGTGGTTGCAGCGGCGTCAGGTCGGGTTTGCCGAACAGCGTGACATTGTTTGATTCCAGGGTCAGCTCGACGGTTTCCCCGGAGTTCACGCGGCTGCGGTCGACACTGGCGACCAGCCCCTCGGCCCGGGCAGCAAAGGCGCCGAGCGTCAGCACAAGCGTGAGTAAGAGGGTGGTGAAGCGGGTCATCGAATTTTTCCCTGATCCTGATGTTGTTGCTGTTCGTACCAGAACTTGCGGCGCAGCAGTTCGCCCGGATCGTCCGGAATCTGCCGCAGCCATTGTTCCAATGCCTGCCGGTGTTCGCCGTCGAAATTGTCCTGGGCATCGCGCAGCGGCGGCGTGGTGGTCTGTTCGTCGCCCAGTTCGCTGCCGGGAATCGCATCGTTGCCCGGGGTGGCGACCTCGTCGTCCGTCGACTCGTCGGCGGTGCTGGGGTGGCTGTTCTCCGGGGGCTGCTGGCCCGGGGTGACCGGTGCCTGGGTCGCCGCGCCGGCTTGTGGCGGCTGGCGGGTTTCGTCGTTGTCCTCGCTTTCGCCCTTGGCCGGTTCTTCCGCTGGCGCGGGCTCGGTTTCCTGCAGCAGGCGTTCGACCAGGGCCTTGTTCTTTTGCGCGGCCGAAAGCTCCGGTTGCAGCTCCAGGGCCTGTTCGTAGGCATCCAGCGCGGCTTCCAGCTCGCCGCTCTTGGCCAGGGCGTTGCCACGATTGTAGTGGGCGCGGGCGTCGTTGCCTTCGGCGAAGCGCTGAGCGGCAGCGGCATAGTTGCCGGCCTCGTACAGCGCCACCCCTTGCCACTGCGGGTCCTCGAAATGCTGCGCCGCTTCGCCGGGCCGCTTCTGCTCCAGCAGGCGCTGGCCTTGCTGGTCGGGGCGCAGCCACAGGTCGTTGAGCTCGAAGGCGTAGCTGGGCTGCGGCACGGCGAACAGCAACAACGGCAGGCAGAACAGCCAGCCGCGGCGCCCGGCACAGGCGGCCAGCAGCAACAGCGGCAGGAGCAGCCAGTAACCCTGGTCGGCCCAGGTGTCCAGGCGCAGGGTCTGGCCGTCGCTGCGCAGGTTCTGCGGACCGCTGAGCAGGCCCAGGCCGCGCAGGTCGTTATCGTCCAGGCGCGCCGGGCGATAGCGGCCGCCGACTTCGCCGATGAAGCGCTTCAGGCTCGGGCTGTCGAGGCGCGACATCAGAATCGCCCCCTGTTCGTCCTTGAGAAAACTGCCGTCTTCCTGGGCCACCGGCGAGCCCTGGCGGCTGCCGACCCCCAGCATCAACAGTTGTGGCGCCTGGCCGCCGAGGGCCTGGCGGATGCCCTGACGTTCCTGTTCGCTGAGGGACGAGCCGATCAGCAGGATCCGGCCCTGGCCCAGCGCGCCCTGGTCCAGCAGCTTCAAGGCCTTGTGCAACGCCAGGTCGGCGCGATGCCCGGGCTGGGGCATGATCGATGGCTTGAGGGCTTCCAGCAGGTTGCGGCTGGTGGCCAGGTCATCCGACAGCGGCACCAGGGTGTGGGCGCTGCCGGCATAGACCACGATCGCCGTCTGCGCATCGCTGCGCACCTGCAACAGGTCCAGCAGCTTGCGCCGGGCCTGTTCCAGGCGATTGGGCGGTACGTCGCCGGCGAGCATTTCCGGGGTCAGCTCCAGCAGCACCACCAGCGGGTCGGCCGGTTTCTGGCTGGTCTGTTCCACCCGTTGCCAGCCGGGGCCGAGCAGGGCCAGCACGGCGAGGATCCAGGCCAGGCCGAGGGCGACCCACGGCAGCTTGCTTTCGCGACCACTGCCGCCGCTGAGCAGGGCAGCGTGAAAGGCCGGCGGCAGGATCATCTGCCAGCGCCCGGCGCGTTTCTGTCGGTGCCACAACTGCCACAGCAGCCAGCCGAGCAGCGGCAACAGCAGCAGCCACCAGGGACGGAACCAGTGGGGCCAGAGTTCGGCCCAGAACGGCGCGCTCATCGACGCCTCCGCAGACGCAGGCGTTTCAGCCGTTCGCGCCAGTGGGGCAAGGGCTGCAGAAAGCGCTCGCGGGTGAAGAAACGGTGCAGCGGATGGTCCGGCCAGCGTTCGCGCACCACCAGCAGCATGCTCAGCAGCAGCGCCCCGGCCAGCGGCCAGCTGTACAGCGCCTGCGCCGAACGAGCCTGGGTCGGTTGCTGGGTCACGGGTTCCAGTTGGTCGAGGGTGTCCTTGATCGCTTGCAGTTCCTGGCCGTCGCGGGCGCGGAAGTAGCGCCCACCAGTAGCTTCGGCGATGGCCTTGAGGGCCGGCTCGTCCAGGTCCAGGCTCGGGTTGAGGCCGAGGAAACCCAGGGTGGCGCTTTGCTCCGGGTCGGCGCCGATACCGATCGGGTAGATCTTCACGCCTTCTTCGGCGGCCAGGCGGGCGGCGGTCAGCGGGTCGATTTCGCCGCCGTTGTTGGCGCCATCGGTGACCAGGATCAGCACCCGGCTCTGCGCCGGCCGCTGGCGCAGGCGCTTGAGCGCCAGGCCGATGGCGTCGCCGATGGCGGTGTTCTTGCCGGCGATGCCGATCTTCGCTTCGTCCAGCCACACGCGCACGGTGTGCCGGTCGAAGGTCAGCGGCGCTTGCAGATAAGCCTTGCTGCCGAACAGGATCAGGCCGACGCGGTCGCCTTCGCGGCGTTCCAGGAAGTCACCGAGCAGGTGCTGGACCAGGTTCAGGCGGCTGACGTCTTCGTCCTGCCACTGCATGTCGGGGAAGTCCATGGAGCCGGAGACGTCCACCGCCACCAGCAGGTCGCGGCCGCTGGCGGCCACGGGCAGCGGTTCGCCCAGCCATTGCGGGCGGGCGGCGGCCACCAGCAGCAACAGCCACAGCAGAATGAAGGGCGCCTGCTGGCGCCAGGTCGGCAGGTTGGCCCGGGCGCGGCGCTTGGCCAGGCCTTCCAGGTCGCTGAGGAAGCTGACCTTGAGTGCCGGTTCGCCGCTGTCGGCCACCGGCAGCAGCACCCGCAGCAGCCAGGGCAGCGGCAGCAGGGCGAAGATCCACGGCCAGGCGAACTCAAACATGTTTGCGAATCCAGATTTCCACCGCCTGGGTCAGCCCGGCGATGGCCTTGTCGTCAAGCTTGCACTCGGGCTTGTAGGCGCCTTCCACCAGGACCATCCAGCGCGTGAGGCCGGCCGCCGGGCAGCGGTTGTCGAGGAACGCCAGCCACTTGCGACCGTTGAGGGTGTGGCTCTGGCTGTAGGGGTAATGGTTGCGGCACAGGCGCTTGAGCAGGCCGTTGAGCTGTTGCAACCAGGCGCCGGCGGGCGCGCCGTCGTAGGGCTTGGGCAGCAGCGCCAGTTCGGCGAGGGCGGCCAGGCGTACCGGGTCCAGCGGTTGTTCGGCGCGGGGCAGGGCGCGTTGGCGCGGCCAGAAGCGCTTGAGTTGCCACAGGCCGAAACCGAGCAGCGGCAACAACACCAGCAACAGCCACCAGCCCGGTGCCGGCGGCCACAGGTCGATGGCGGGCGGGGCGATCAAGGGTTGCAGTTGGTCGAGGCTGCTCATCGGGTTTTCCCCGGGCGTTGCGGGTTCAGGTACTCGCGCAGTTGCTCGACCATTTCGCTCTGGGTGCTCAGGGGCATCAGCAGCACCCGCAGCTTCTGCGCCAGCAGTTCCCAGCGGGCGATGCGCGCTTCGCTCTGCGCCCGATAGGCCTGGCGCAGTTCGTAGTTGAGGGTGTCCAACTCCAACTGCGCGCCGCGTTCGGCGAAGCGCAGCAGGCCGGCGGCGGGCAGGGCGTGGTCCAGCGGGTCGGACAGCGGCATCAGCAGCAGGTCGCAATGCCGCGACAGCAGGCTCAGTTGCTGCTCGGCGGCGTCGCTCAGGGCGCGCTCGTCGCAGATCACGATCACCAGGCTGCCCGGGCGCAGCACTTCGCGGCCACGGCGCAGGGCGGTGCCGAGGGCGTCGCGCTCCGGTTCGGTTTCGCTGTGCAGCGACTGGTTGACCCGCACCAGGCGGTTGAGCAGTTGCAGCAGGCTCTGTTTGCTGCGCCGCGGCTTGATCTCGTAGTGGTCGTCGTCGCCGAATACCAGGCCGCCGACCCGGTCGTTGTGGCCCAGGGCGGCCCAGCCGATCAGGCTCGCGGCCTGGGCGGCGAGCACCGACTTGAACATCAGCCCGGAGCCGAAGAACAGCCGCCGGCTCTGCTCGACCATGATGAAGATCGGCCGTTCGCGTTCTTCGTGGAACAGTTTGGTGTGGGGTTCCTGGGTGCGTGCGGTGACGCGCCAGTCGATGCTGCGCACGTCGTCGCCGGCCTGATAGACCCGCACCTGATCGAAGTCGACGCCACGGCCGCGCAGCTTGGAGTGGTGCAGGCCGACCAGTGGGCTGCGCTGGCTCGGCGTGGAAAACAGCTGCACTTCGCGCACGCGATGGCGCATCTCGATCAGCTCGGCGAGGCTGACGCGGATGCCCGGGGCATCGACTGTGCTGGCGTTCATCGGGGTCAAGCGACGGCTACGACGTCGAGAATCCGCTGGACCACCCGGTCCTGATCGATGCCGGCGGCTTCTGCTTCGAAGGACAGAATGATGCGGTGGCGCAACACGTCGAACAGCACGGCCTGGATGTCCTCGGGGCTGACGAAGTCGCGCCCGGCCAGCCAGGCGTGGGCCCGGGCGCAGCGGTCGAGGGCAATGGAGCCCCGTGGGCTGGCGCCATAGGCGATCCACTCGGCCATCTCCGGGTCGAACTTGGCCGGGGTGCGGGTGGCCATCACCAGTTGCACCAGGTATTCCTCCACGGCGTCGGCCATGTACAGGCCGAGGATTTCCTTGCGCGCGGCGAAGATCGCCTGCTGGCTGATACGGCGCTCGGGCTTGGTTTCGCCGTTCAGTGCTTCGCCACGGGCCTGTTGCAGGATGCGCCGTTCGACGATGGCATCGGGGAAACCGATTTTCACGTGCATCAGGAAACGGTCGAGCTGGGCTTCGGGCAGCGGGTAGGTGCCTTCCTGCTCGATCGGGTTCTGCGTGGCCATCACCAGGAACAGTGGCGACAGCTCATAGGTGCTGCGACCGACGCTGACCTGGCGCTCGCCCATGGCTTCGAGCAAGGCCGACTGGACCTTGGCCGGGGCGCGGTTGATTTCGTCGGCCAGCACCAGGTTGTGGAAGATCGGCCCTTGCTGGAACACGAAGCTGCCGGTTTCCGGGCGATAGATTTCGGTGCCGGTGATGTCGGCCGGCAACAGGTCGGGGGTGAACTGGATGCGATGGAACTGTGCTTCGATGCCTTCCGCCAACTCTTTGATGGCCTTGGTCTTGGCCAGGCCCGGGGCGCCCTCGACCAGCATGTGGCCGTCGGCGAGCAGGGCGATGAGCAAGCGCTCGATGAGTTTTTCCTGGCCGAGAATCTGCGTTGAAAGAAAGGTTCGCAGCGCGAGTAGCGCTTCACGATGTTCCATCGATGACTGTTCCTGCAGAGGGTGACCGAGGGCGTTCGAATAACGCCAGGGCTGGGGGCGTTACTTTAATCTATCCGGGCCCCTGGCGACTAACGGCAGCTGGCAAATTTCTGTAAATAGTGGGTAATTGGCCTCAGTAAGCCTTGCCGCCGTTCAGCGCTCAAGGAGCGCTTATCCGCAACGGAAATCCGTACGATTCGAAAAGATCCCAGACGTCCTCGCGATCGAAGAGCCGCCACCCCAGTGTCGTGAACCGCATCAGCTCATCCTCGCCGGGAAAGGAGTAGTAGGCCCCGGCAGATGGATCTTGAGACGTCCCCGTCATGGGCTCACCGCGCTCCAAGCGCCTGATTGCGTTCATGATGAGACGCGCGCCTGGTTGATAAAGTGAAAGGATGTGCCACAGCAAGGAGCGCTCCTTTTCGACTGCCACACGCGCAGTTTCAATGATGCGACCCACATCGATGCCGGGACTGTCGATCCAATGGAGAGTACAACCGATCTCCGGGTCCCCGTTCAGCAGCGCCCGGAAGGTCGCGAGAACACCTCGATATTGAGGCAAGAGGCCAGAGTGAAGATTGAGGGCGCCGCGTGGCGCAATGGCCAAGGCTTCACTCTTCAGGATTTGACCAAAGCGGATGGAGATGAACAGATCCGCTCCCGCATCCTGGAGCATTTGCAGGCCCGCAGGATCCCTCAAGCTGGGCAATACCCGCACAGGAACCCCAAAGCGTTGCTGCAGTTCTGCAAAACCGAATCGATGCCCGCTGCTGACCGGGTCGCTCGATCCGATTGACCCAGGGGTCAAGGCATTGAAGAGGTCCTGCTCGATCAAGGCCAGTTGTCCGAGCATGCGTGGCACCTTCCTGCCCGATCCCACTCTCTCCGAGAGGAATATTCCCACTGTGCTCTCGTGAATCTCGGGCAACAGGAAATTGAGAGCGAGATTGCTCTCCACGTCCCGGTTCACCAGAAAAGCGATTCGCAACTTCAGACCTCCTCTGTCAGACCTGCCTTGAGAGGCAGCAACGGCCGATCCAACACAAGCGGATCGACCCCATTCCCATTGTTTTTCCGCGACGTATGGACGCAAGGCCCGATCTGCTCGATCAATTCCGGCATCAGGCCTAGCATAGTTGCTCTTTCGTCATTGCTACGTCCCCCAGCAGCTCCTGGCCGTTCTCTGCCGATCATGGTTACAAAGCGTGCTGGTGAGTCCGATGCAATCGGTGGTCAGAACGAATGCAAACGGGGGGGCAAGTGACGTGCAATTGCGCAAATAACCGGTAATGGTCCGCAACGCCGGGACCTGTTGTGAGGATCGGCGCAAGGGGATGGCAGCGGGTGCCTGACGCGCCGCCAGCACGGCGCGCCAGTGGTGGGTGCTCAGTTCTTGAAGCTGGAGTGCTTGCGGCCCTGGTCGCACAGGGCGAAGACCACCACCATCACCGCCGAGACCGCCAGGATCAGCGCCACGCCATCGGTCGAGTGAGTGGCCGAGTTGGCCACCAGGGCCAGCCCGCCGAGGGGCGCCAGGCCGCCGGCGATGGCGGTGCCGATTTCCCGGCCGGTACCGAAGCCGGAGGAGCGGGTCTGGGTCGGGAACTGGCGGCTGAGGAACGAGCCTTGGGGGGCGAACATCATCGGCGCCAATACCCCGGTGCCGATGGCGATGGCCAGGTAGATCATCAGCGGCTCGCCGGTATTGAGCAGGCTCAGGAAGGGATAGGCGAACAGCACCGAGCACAGCCCGCCGAGCATCAGCACCTTCTTGCTGCTCCACTTGTCGCAGAGCCAGCCGAAGCAGGGCACGGTGACGATCGCCACCAGGCTGGCGATGGTCACCGACAGCGAGGTGACATGGGCCTCGACGCCTTTGTACTGGGTCAAGTAGGCCAGGGAGAAGGTCTTGAAGATGTAGCTCAGGGCGTTGTAGCCGATGGCCACGAACAGCACCACGGCCAGGCCCTTGAGGTCGTTCTTGAACAGCAGCTTGAGGGGCGAGGCCTGGACTTTGGCGCTGTGCTTGTCTTGTTCCTTGTCCAGCTTCTCGAACTGCGGGGTTTCCGGAATGCTGCGACGCACCCACAGGCCGACACCGACCAGGGCGATGCTGCAAACGAACGGAATGCGCCAGCCGCCGGAGAGCAGGAACTCGTTGCCGTTCATGGTCAGCAGGTAGACGGTCAGCGACGACAGCAGCAGGCCCAGGTTCAGGCCCAGCGCCGGCCAGGCACCCTGGCTGCCGCGCTTGCCTTCGCTGGCGTGCTCATAGGAGGTCACCGCCGCGCCGGACAGCTCGGCACCAGCACCGAGGCCCTGGATGATCCGCACCAGCACCAGGATGATCGGCGCCCAGATGCCGATCGAGGCATAGCTGGGAATCAGGCCGATCAGGGTGGTGCATACGCCCATCATGCAGAAGGTGATCACCAATACCTGCTTGCGCCCGAACCTGTCGCCCAGGTAGCCGAACAGGATGCCGCCGAAGGGCCGGGCGATAAAACCTATGGCAAAGGTGGAGAACGCCAGCAGCGAGGCGACTTTCGGATTGCTGGGGTCGAAGAAGATTTTCGAGAAGACGATGGCCGCCATGGTGGCGTACAGATAGAAGTCGTACCACTCCAGCATCGAACCGAAGATGGTCGCCGCCGCCACCTTGCGCAGGCGTTTCTGTTTTTGTTGCGGCGTTTCGCATGCGGCCGGGGCCGCCTCATGTACTGACATCTGAGGATTCCTTGTTGTTTGTAGTTATTTTCAAGCGGGCGCCAGGCACCCGTGCAGCGGGGATCAACGGGCTTTGCGGATTCTCTCGGCAATCATCTGGCCGATAGGGATGGCCGAGGTCGCGGCCGGCGAGGGGGCGTTGCAGACGTGGACCATGCGCGGGGTTTCGGCGAACAGGAAGTCGTGCACCAGAGTGCCGTCGCGCATCACCGCCTGGGCGCGAATCCCTGCCTCATAAGGCAGCAGGTCGTCGACTTCCAGGGACGGGCAGTATTTGCGGCACTGTTCCAGGTAGCCGCGCTTGAACAGCGAGTTCTTCATCTCCGTGGTGCCGGAGCCGAGATTGTTCCAAATGGTTTTCCAGAAGCCGGGGAAGGCTGCGTACTCGGCCACGTCGCGCCAGTTGACGGAGAACTTGCGATAGTTCTCCCGGCCCAGGCCGAGTACGGCGTTGGGCCCGACGGTGACGCTGCCGTCGATCATCCGGGTCAGGTGCACGCCGAGAAACGGCAGCTCCGGGTCGGGAATCGGGTAGATCAGGTGATTGACGATGTTGTTCTTCGCCGCCGGCAGGCGGAAGTACTCGCCACGGAACGGGATGATCTGATGGTCGATCCTGACTCCGGCCAGGGCCGCCAGGCGATCCGATTGCAGGCCGGCGCAGGCCACCAGCTGGCGGGCGTTCCAGACCTTGTCGTCGCTGCTGATGGTGACCTGGTCGGCGGTTTCGACGATGGCGCGCACTGTGGTTTGCAGCTGCACTTCGCCGCCGGCCTTCTGGATGACCCGGGCCATGGCTTCGCACACCTGCTTGTAGTCGACGATGCCGGTGGCATCGAGGAACAGGCCGCCGAGGCCGATGATGTTCGGTTCGCGCCGTTGCAGCTCTTTTGCGTCCAGCTGTTCGACCTTCAGGCCGTTCTGCTGCGAGCGCTCGTACAAGGCGTGCATGCGCTCGACTTCCAATGGTGTCGAGGCCACCAACAGCTTGCCGCAGACCTCGAACTTGATCTGGTGCTGGGTGCAGAAATCCTTGGTCGCCTGGGCGCCGCGCTTGCACAGGTCGGCCTTGAGACTGCCCGGGGCATAGTAGATGCCGGCGTGGATCACGCCGCTGTTGTGGCCGGTCTGGTGCCGGGCCAGGACGTTTTCCTTTTCCAGAATCAGCAGCGAGGCGCCGGGCTGGCGTTCGAGCAGCGCCATGGCGGTGGCGAGGCCAACGATGCCGCCGCCGATGATGCAGTAGTCGTAGATCATGCAGATGTCACCTTGGTTATTCTTGTTTGAGTCTGATCATCAGGTTGTCAGACAAATCTAAGCAAACAAAAGACGCCGCACGGCAGCGTCCGCCAGACAGTGGGTTTCAGGGATTCAATCGATACTCGGCAGGTCGATTTTCAAGCGTTTGGCCGCGGCCCGCAGGTGCGCTTCGGCACAGGCAGCGGCCTGCTGCCGGTCACCGGCGGCGATGGCTTCGTACAGCGCCTGGTGTTCGCGGCCGGCATCGGCGGAGCCGCCGACCGAATGGGCCGCCGAGTTTTCCCAGGCGGTGCGCCGCGCTTCGGCCAGTTGGCCACGGAGAAAATCATGGAAGGCGACGAAGTAGTGGTTCTTGCTGGCGTCGGCGATGGCCCGGTGGAATTCCACGTCGGCCAGGGCGGCCGCGGCCAGATCGCTGCGCTGGTCGTGCATTTCCTGCAGGGCAGTGCGCATGCGTTGCAGGTCGGCGTCGTCGCGGCGCTGGGCGGCGATGGAGGCGGCCTGGGTCTCGATCCACAGGCGCATTTCGAACATCTGCACCAGGTCGGGCTTGCGTCCCTTCTGGCTGGGAAAACGGAACACGCTGCCGCTGGGATTCTGCGAAATGAACGAGCCCAGCCCGCGGCGGCTGACCAGGATGCCGTCGGCCTTGAGCTGCGCCACGGCCTCGCGCACCACCGAGCGGCTGACGTTCAGTTGCTCGGTCAATTGCTGTTCGGTCGGCAGGCGCGATTCGGCGGTCAGGCGACCGGAATCGATTTCCTTGCGGATGGCGTTGACCACTCGTTCGACCAGGGTGTCGGGGCGCTGGAGCTGAAGCATGGAGGAGGTGGCTCGTAAGTCAGGTTGTCAGACAATGCCGGGGCGCCGGTTTCTTGTCAAGAAAGTAGCTGCAAGCTCCAAGCTCCAAGCCCCAAGCTTGCAGCTTGCAGCTTATAGCTCGCTGATATAGGTGCCGGTGCCCTTGAGGATGTTCTGCAGGGTTTGCTCGACTTCCGCCAGGTCCGCCGCCGCGGTGTTGTGGCGAATCTCCAGATGGTCGCTGCCATTGAGCGCGTCGGCGTCGGTCGCGGCGATTTCGATCAGCAGGCGGGTCGGGCTCAGGGTGACTTTCACCCCGTCGAGGGTCGAGGGTTCGCCGTCCAGGGTGATCTCCAGTTCGTCCTCGTCCGGGTAGCGGGTCATCAAGAACATCTCGCCCTGATTGCTGTGGCAGCAGAGCATGGCCATGTTGTCTTCTTCGTCGTCGCACGGGTTGGCGATCAGGTGGGCGGTGGTCATTTGCATGGGGCGAGTCCTGGGTCTGGCTCCGACGGGGGAGCGGGGCGAACAAAGTGCAATTCTGCCAGCCCGGGGGAATTTCTGCTGCTTTGTGTGTCAGAGAACAGGTCACGCTGGCGTCGCTGCAACTGTCCGTTTCTGGTACGGCAGTCCCGTAAAACCGCGCTGCGGCCGCTGTTTTGTCCAGCGGCTGCTAGTGTTGTTCAAGGCCTGGCCCGCCAGTTGCCTGCCAATGACCGAATATGTCGCAGCACCGCAAGCAGCGGGCTTGCCGCACTCGTTAAGCTGCGCAACGGATGAGCACCTGTAAAGGCATTGCCCGGCGCACCTGGGCAGTCGTTTTTGCAGATGCCCATCCGGGAACGGTGAATGTGACCTGAGCGTCTCGTACAGCTTCACCACCCTGTCATCCTGCGACCTCTGCCCGAGATCCAGGAGCAGGATGACCGACACCCCCGAAGGGGGATTGCATGCGACGCTTTCATCAATAACAAGCCCAAGCGGAGTACCACAGATGGCGTTCTTCACCGCAGCCAGCAAGGCCGACTTCCAGCACCAACTGCAAGCGGCACTGGCGCAGCACATCAGTGAACAGGCACTGCCACAAGTGGCGCTGTTCGCTGAACAATTCTTCGGCATCATTTCTCTGGACGAACTCACCCAGCGTCGGCTGTCCGACCTGGCGGGCTGCACCCTTTCTGCCTGGCGCCTGCTTGAGCGCTTCGACCACGCGCAATCGCAAGTGCGTGTCTACAACCCCGATTACGAACGTCATGGCTGGCAGTCGACCCACACCGCGGTCGAAGTGCTGCACCATGACCTGCCGTTCCTGGTGGACTCGGTCCGCACCGAGCTGAACCGTCGCGGCTACAGCATCCATACCCTGCAGACCACCGTGCTGAGCGTGCGTCGCGGGAGCAAGAACGAGCTGCTGGAAATCCTGCCCAAAGGCACCCAGGGCGAAGGCATCCTGCAAGAATCGCTGATGTACCTGGAGATCGACCGCTGCGCCAACACCGCCGAGCTCAATGTGCTGAGCAAGGAACTGGAGCAGGTGCTTGGCGAAGTCCGCGTCGCGGTCGCCGATTTCGAGCCGATGAAAGCCAAGGTCCAGGAACTGATCGATGGCATCGGCAACAGCCAGTTCGAGATCGACGCCGATGAGAAGGGCGAGATCAAGAGCTTCCTGGAATGGCTGGTGGGCAACCACTTCACCTTCCTCGGCTATGAAGAATTCGTGGTGCGCGAAGACCAGCACGGCGGCCATATCGAGTACGACCAGAACTCCTTCCTCGGCCTGACCAAGCTGCTGCGCGCCGGCCTCACCGTCGACGACCTGCGCATCGAAGACTACGCCGTGAACTACCTGCGCGAACCGACGCCGCTGTCGTTCGCCAAGGCCGCGCACCCAAGCCGCGTGCACCGTCCGGCCTACCCGGACTACGTGTCGATCCGCCAGATCGATGCCGACGGCAATGTGATCAAGGAATGCCGCTTCATGGGCCTGTACACCTCGTCGGTGTACGGCGAAAGCGTGCGGGTGATTCCTTATATCCGCCGCAAGGTGGAAATCATCGAACAGCGCTCCGGCTTCCAGGCCAAGGCGCACCTGGGCAAGGAACTGGCCCAGGTCCTCGAAGTGCTGCCCCGCGACGACCTGTTCCAGACCCCGGTGGACGAGCTGTTCAACACCGTGATGTCGATCGTGCAGATCCAGGAACGCAACAAGATCCGCGTGTTCCTGCGCAAGGACCCGTACGGTCGTTTCTGCTACTGCCTGGCCTATGTGCCGCGCGACATCTATTCCACCGAAGTGCGGCAGAAGATCCAGCAGGTCCTGATGGATCGCCTGAAGGCCACCGACTGCGAGTTCTGGACCTTCTTCTCTGAGTCCGTGCTGGCGCGCGTGCAACTGATCCTGCGGGTCGACCCGAAGAACCGCATCGACATCGACCCGCTGCTGCTGGAAAAAGAAGTGGTGCAGGCCTGCCGCAGCTGGCAGGACGACTACGCCGCACTGACCGTCGAAAGCTTCGGCGAAGCCCACGGCACCAACGTCCTGGCCGACTTCCCGAAAGGCTTCCCGGCCGGCTACCGCGAGCGCTTCGCCGCGCATTCGGCGGTGGTCGACATGCAGCACCTGTTGAGCCTGTCCGAGGCCAACCCGCTGGTGATGAGCTTCTACCAGCCGCTGACCCAGTCCACCAGCCAGCCGCTGCTGCACTGCAAGCTGTACCACGCCGATACCCCGCTGGCGCTGTCCGACGTGCTGCCGATCCTGGAAAACCTCGGTCTGCGCGTGCTCGGCGAGTTCCCGTATCGCCTGCGTCACGCCAGCGGCCGTGAGTTCTGGATCCACGACTTCGCCTTCACCGCGGCCGAAGGCCTGAACCTGGATATCCAGCAGCTCAACGACACCCTGCAGGACGCCTTCGTCCACATCGTCCGTGGCGATGCCGAGAACGATGCGTTCAACCGCCTGGTGCTGACCGCTGGCCTGCCATGGCGCGACGTCGCGCTGCTGCGTGCCTACGCCCGTTACCTGAAACAGATCCGCCTGGGTTTCGACCTGGGGTACATCGCCAGCACCCTGAACAACCACACCGATATCGCCCGCGAGCTGACCCGGTTGTTCAAGACCCGCTTCTACCTGGCGCGCAAGCTCACCGGCGATGACCTGGAAGACAAGCAGCAACGCCTGGAGCACGCGATCCTCACGGCCCTGGACGATGTCCAGGTGCTCAACGAAGACCGCATCCTGCGTCGCTACCTGGACCTGATCAAGGCCACCCTGCGGACCAACTTCTACCAGACCGACGCCAACGGCCATAACAAGTCGTACTTCAGCTTCAAGTTCAACCCGCACCTGATTCCCGAGCTGCCCAAGCCGGTGCCGAAGTTCGAGATCTTCGTCTACTCGCCGCGCGTCGAAGGCGTGCACCTGCGTTTCGGCAACGTCGCTCGCGGCGGCCTGCGCTGGTCCGACCGTGAAGAAGACTTCCGTACCGAAGTCCTGGGCCTGGTAAAAGCCCAGCAAGTCAAGAACTCGGTGATCGTGCCGGTGGGCGCCAAGGGCGGCTTCCTGCCGCGTCGCCTGCCGCTGGGCGGCAGCCGGGACGAGATCGCGGCCGAGGGCATCGCCTGCTACCGCATCTTCATCTCCGGCCTGCTGGACATCACTGACAACCTGAAGGACGGCGCCCTGGTGCCGCCGGCCAACGTCGTGCGTCACGACGACGATGACCCGTACCTGGTGGTGGCGGCGGACAAGGGCACCGCGACCTTTTCCGACATCGCCAACGGCATTGCCATCGACTACGGCTTCTGGCTGGGCGACGCGTTCGCTTCCGGCGGTTCCGCCGGCTACGACCACAAGAAGATGGGCATCACCGCCAAGGGCGCGTGGGTCGGCGTACAGCGCCACTTCCGCGAGCGTGGCATCAATGTCCAGCAAGACAGCATCACAGTGGTAGGCGTCGGCGACATGGCCGGCGACGTGTTCGGCAACGGCTTGCTGATGTCCGACAAGCTGCAACTGGTCGCGGCCTTCAACCACCTGCACATCTTCATCGACCCGAATCCGGATCCGGCCACCAGCTTCGCTGAACGCCAGCGCATGTTCGACCTGCCGCGTTCGGCCTGGAGCGACTACGACACCAGCATCATGTCCGAAGGCGGCGGCATCTTCTCGCGCAGCGCGAAGAGCATCGCCATCTCGCCGCAGATGAAAGAACGCTTCGACATCCAGGCCGACAAGCTGACCCCGACCGAGCTGCTCAACGCCTTGCTCAAGGCACCGGTGGACCTGTTGTGGAACGGCGGTATCGGTACCTACGTCAAGGCCAGCACTGAAAGCCACGCCGATGTCGGCGACAAGGCCAACGATGCACTGCGGGTCAACGGTAACGAGCTGCGCTGCAAGGTGGTGGGCGAGGGCGGCAACCTCGGCATGACCCAGCTGGGTCGTGTGGAGTTCGGCCTCAATGGCGGCGGTTCCAACACCGACTTCATCGACAACGCCGGTGGCGTGGACTGCTCCGACCACGAAGTGAACATCAAGATCCTGCTCAACGAAGTGGTGCATGCCGGCGACATGACCGACAAGCAACGCAACCAGTTGCTGGCGAGCATGACCGACGAAGTCGGTGGCCTGGTGCTGGGCAACAACTACAAGCAGACCCAGGCCCTGTCCCTGGCGGCCCGTCGCGCCTTCGCGCGGATCGCCGAGTACAAGCGCCTGATGAGCGACCTGGAAGGCCGTGGCAAGCTGGATCGCGCCATCGAGTTCCTGCCGTCGGAAGATCAACTCAACGAGCGCGTCGCCGCCGGCCACGGGCTGACCCGTCCGGAACTGTCGGTGCTGATCTCCTACAGCAAGATCGACCTCAAGGAGCAGTTGCTCAATTCCCTGGTACCGGACGACGACTACCTGACCCGCGACATGGAAACCGCGTTCCCGCCGACCCTGGTCAGCAAGTTCGCCGAAGCCATGCGTCGTCACCGCCTGAAGCGCGAGATCGTCAGTACCCAGATCGCCAACGACCTGGTCAACCACATGGGCATCACCTTCGTGCAGCGCCTGAAGGAGTCCACTGGCATGAGCCCGGCCAACGTGGCCGGTGCCTATGTGATCGTGCGTGACATCTTCCATCTCCCGCACTGGTTCCGCCAGATCGAGGCCCTGGACCACCAGGTCTCGGCTCAGGTGCAGCTGGAGCTGATGGACGAGCTGATGCGCCTTGGTCGTCGCGCCACCCGCTGGTTCCTGCGCAGCCGCCGCAACGAGCAGGATGCCGCGCGTGACGTCGCGCACTTCGGTCCGCACCTGGCGGCGTTGGGCCTCAAGCTCGACGAACTGCTGGAAGGCCCGACCCGCGAAGGCTGGCAGACCCGTTACACCGCCTACGTCGAAGCCGGCGTGCCTGAGCTGTTGGCACGCATGGTGGCAGGTACCACCCACCTGTACACCCTGTTGCCGATCATCGAGGCCGCGGATGTCACCGGGCACGATGCCGCCGATGTGGCCAAGGCCTACTTCGCCGTGGGCAGCGCCCTGGACCTGCCGTGGTACCTGCAGCAGATCAGCGATCTGCCGGTGGCCAACAACTGGCAGGCCCAGGCACGCGAAGCCTTCCGCGACGATGTGGACTGGCAGCAGCGGGCGATCACCATCTCGGTCCTGCAAATGGCCGATGCGCCAGAAGACATGGAAGCCCGCGTGGCCCTGTGGCTTGAGCAGAACCAGAGCATGGTCGAGCGCTGGCGCGCTATGCTGGTGGAAATCCGTGCCGCCAGCGGCACCGACTACGCCATGTACGCGGTGGCCAACCGCGAATTGCTGGACCTGGCCATGAGCGGTCAATCGGGCCTTGTAGCGGCCTGATCGAGCGCTAAATGAAAAAGCCCCGTATCGCGAGATACGGGGCTTTTTTTTGGCCTCAAGGAATGCTGTAGCCGCTTCTGTAGGAGCGAAGCTTGCTCGCGATCCGCGCAGCGGCCAGACGCCTTTTATCGGCTTGGCTTTGTGCTGGCTGTACTGACGTCATCGCGGGCAAGCCTCGCTCCTACAGAAGAAACGCGGTCTGCGCAGGAGCGGCCAGGCGCTTACTTCTGCAGCGGCGTCAGCACCTCATCCTCAAGGAATGTTGTAACCGCTTCTGTAGGAGCGAAGCTTGCTCGCGATCCGCGCAGCGGCCAGACGCCTTTTTATCGGCTTGGCTTTGTGCTGGCTGTACTGACGTCATCGCGGGCAAGCCTCGTTCCTACAGAAGAAACGCGGTCTGCGCAGGAGCGGCCAGGTGCTTACTTCTGCAACGGCGTCAGCACCTCATCCTTGGCGTCCTTGAGCATGAACACCAGCAGCCTGGCCGGTTTGCTGGCGCTGGCGTTGGCCGACACCGGGTGCTGCGAGCCGGCCGGTTCGTACCAGGATTCGCCCGCCTTGTAGGTGATGGCCGGCTCGTCGTTGACCCGCGAAGTGATCTCGCCTTCGAGCACATAGGCCAGGGCCGCGCCCTTGTGCATGTGCGGCACCGTGGCCTGGCCCGGCGCGTAGTCGACGGTGAGCATCAGCGCGGTCTTGCCCGGCAGGTTGCTCAGGGCATGTTCCTGCAGGATCTTGAGTTTCTCCTGGCCGTACTCCGGGTCATGGGCGGCGGCGCCCAGGGAGGTGAGCAGGGTCAGGCCGGCAAGGGCTGAAGTCAGGGCTGCGAGGGTCTTCATGGTCGGTTTCTCCGGTTCGAAAGGGGCTGACTCAAGGTAAGCCCGCTGGCTCGACCGGCCTATAACCAATCCCGGCAAAGAACCGCAGACCAATGCCTCAGTGTTCGAAGTCGAGGGCGCAGGCCAGGCGGCGGTCCAGCAGGTCGATAAAACCCTGGGCCGCCGGCAGATGGAAATGCGCCTGCATCTCGGCTGCCGAGCACCATTGGCCGCGCACGGTCCAGCGGTGCGTGTCCGTGTTGTCGCGGCGCAGTTCATAACCCAGGCAGCCAGGCGCCTCGCGCAGGGCGGTCAGTAGCTGGTTCAGGTGTTCGCCAAGCTCGTCCGAGCGGCCCTGGGCGGCGCGGATCTGGACGCTGTTGGTCGTGGTACTGGACATGTCCAAGCCTCCGGAAATGCTCTAGCCGTTGCGCCGAGCGGGGACGGGCGCGGCGCGAACGGCTGGGTGGACGCTCAGGGTAGGCCGCCAAGGTGACAAGTCCAATAACCAATCCCCGAGAAAAGCCCGGGGCCAATCAGGCGATCTGTTGCAGGATGTCACGCACCTTGTCCAGGGCCGGGTCGATGTCCAGGGTTTCGATGGCGCCAAAGCCGATGAACAGCCCGTCCCTGACCGGCTCCTGATAAAAGAAGCCATGCAGGGGGTAGAGCCCGACCTCGACCTTCTTTGCCAGCTCCAGCAGCAGCGGGATGCTCACCGGCACCTTGCACAGCGCCGCCATGTGGAAGCCGGCGGTGGACGGCACCGCCTGCAGCCAGGGCGAGAGGTCGCCGTTCAGGCGCTGCAGGATGCGCTCGCGGCGCCCGGCGTACACCGTGTGGCAGCGGCGGATGTGCTTGAGCAGGTAACCCTCGGCGATGAACTTGGCCAGCGCCCATTGCGGCAGGGTCGAGGTGTGACAGTCAGTGAGGCGCTTGGCCTTGATCACCGCGCCGAGAATCGCCGGCGGCAGCACCGCGTAGCCCAGGCGCAGTTGCGGCAGCATGGTCTTCGAGAAGGTCCCGACATAGGCCACCACGCCGCGTTTATCCAGGCTTTGCAGGGAGTCGGTGGGCCGCCCCTCGTAGCGGAATTCGCTGTCGTAATCGTCCTCTATGACGATCGCCCCCAGCTGCCGCGCCCGCTCCAGCAGGGCCTCGCGGCGGGCCTGGCTCATGGGCATGCCCAGGGGGAACTGGTGGGACGGGGTGACATAGATCAGCCGCACGCCGTCGGGAATCCGCTCGACCTGGATGCCTTCATCATCCACCGGCACGCCGATCACGGTCGCGCCCTGGGCGCTGAACAGCAGGCGCGCCGGGGTGTAGCCGGGGTCTTCCATGGCCACCAGGCTGCCGGGTTCCAGCACCACCCGGGCGATCAGGTCCAGGGCCTGTTGCGCACCGTTGCAGACCACGATGTCGGCGTCGCTGCAAACCACGCCGCGGGAGAACGACACATGCCCGGCAATCGCGCTGCGCAGCGCCGGCAGGCCTTCCGGCTGGCTGTAGAAACCGCCGCTCTGGGCGATCCGTCGCAGGGCGTCCTGGGTGCAGCGCCGCCACTCTTCCTGGGGAAACTGATTGCGGCTGGTGGCGCCGCCGATGAACTCGTAGCGCGAGGTGCCTTCCAGGGTCGGATGGCGCAGGGGCGTGGGCAACTCCTGCCATTTTTCCAGGCTCTGCGCGCAGGCCAGGTCGGCGGCGCTCTGCTTGGGTTCGGCCTTCACCGGCCGGGCATTGACGAAGGTGCCGCGGCCGATCCTGCCGATCAGGAAGTTCTCGTAGGTCAGCAGGCTGTAGGTGTCCGACACCGTCTTGCGCGAGATCCCCAGTTGCTCGGCCAGCAGCCGGCTCGGCGGCAACTGGGCGCCCGCCGCCAGCCGCCCGCACTCGATGGCGTCGCGCAGTTGCCGATACAGCTGGTCGGCCAGGTCCTTGCGCCCGTTGATGACGACATGCAGTTCCATCGATGAGATTCCAAAACGATCAGTGCCCGCCAGATTACCCGCCCGGCCGGGTTTGGTGTAGCGGGCCGATAGCGGGATTGGCCTTAAATCCTGGCGCGTACTGCGTACGCGATCGCAGCCTTCGGCAGCGGCTACAGGTCAGACGACACGGGATTGAGGTTTCCCCTGTAGCCGCTGCCGCAGGCTGCGATAAGCCCGAAGGGCTTTGGCGGTCTTGAGCCCGACACCCTCAGGTGGACTGCCGATAAACCCCCGGATTGGCTATAGGGGCCGGCCGGCGCGGCCCTTAGGCTAGGGGGAACACAAACGCACACACAGGGTGACGCCGATGGAACCCCGTCTGGACTACTACAGCGCCTCTCCGGAAGCCCTCAAGGGCCTGTTGATGCTCGAGGCCCAAACCTTCGGCCTGTCCATCGAGAAACCCCTGCTGGAGCTGGTCAAGATCCGTGTCTCGCAACTCAATCACTGCGCGTTCTGCGCCGATATGCACGCGGTGCAGGCGCGCCAGAACGGCGAGAGCGAACCACGCCTGTACGCCCTCAGCGTGTGGCGCGATTCGGCGTTGTTCAGCCCGCGGGAACGCTTGGCCCTGGCCTGGAGCGAATCGGTGACCCTGTTGTCCGACGCCGCGGTGCCAGATGAGTTGTTCCAGGCGGTGCGCGGCGAGTTCAGCGAGCGCGAGCTGGTCGATCTGACCGTCGCGGTGGCCGCCATCAACTGCTGGAACCGCCTCGCCGTGGCGTTCCGCCAACAGCCCAGCATTTAACCCGGATCTCTTTCCATCCAAGCAAGGTAATGCCCAATGAAACTGCTGCACGTCGATGCCAGCTCCAAAGGCGAACGTTCCAACTCCCGGGCCCTGGGCCGCTACTTCATCGAGCGGCTGCAAGGCCAGGGCGTCGACCTGGAGATCGACTACCTGGACCTGACGGTGGATACGCCGCCCCACGTCAGCGAGGCCTTCGCCATCGCCACCTACACCGCTCCCGAGGCCCGCACGCCGCAGATGCGCCAGACCCTGGCGGCCTCGGATGCCCTGTGCCAGCGGGTGATGGACGCCGATGCCTGCCTGTTCGCCATGCCGATGTACAACTGGTCGATGCCTTCGACCTTCAAGGCTTTTATCGACAGCATCACCCGCACCGAGCTGACCTACCTCAATACCCCGGACGGCATCCTTGGCCAACTAACCCGGCAGAAGGTGCTGTTCCTCACCAGCCGTGGCGCCGACCTGCGCCCGGGCAATCCCATGGCCTGGATGGACGCGCTGACCCCGGCGCTGAAAGCCGCCTTTGCCTTTATCGGCGTGGAGAACCCCGTGTTCGTCGATGCCCAGCCGCTGCAATTCGCCAACCCCGAAGCCCGTGAGGAAGCCCTGGAAAGGGCCCGGGCGGAGCTGCAAGTGGTGGCGCGGCAGTGGGCGGGGGTGTAACCGCAGCAACGACGGCTGCGCCGTCTATCGCGAGCAAGCTTCGCTCTTACAGAAGCTCACGCGATCCGTGTAGGAGCGAGGCTTGCCCGCGATAGGGCCCGAACGGCCAGCGCAAAAACCTAAGGCCGCTGCGGCTTTACCGAAGTACCAAAGGTATTGCCCATCCGCGTGCTGGTGGCGGCCGGGGTCGACAGGCCCATCTGGTTCGGCGGGCGCTTGTGGATCGGCACCTGCATGGCTTCCTGGTTCTTCTGCTCGGCCTTGGCGCCGTCGGGGTTGTTGCCCATCTGCTTGCTCAGGCAACCGTAGTCCGGGGCCTTGTAGCCACCCACACTGACATCGACACAACCTTCTGTGGGCGCTTTGCCAGAAGCGGCGGCGGGCGCCTCGACCGGCGTGGCGGCGTGGCCGGCCAGCGGCAGGGCGCCGAGCATCAGGCTGGCGACAAGGGTGCAAAGCTGTTTCATCGGGGGCCTCCTGGCGGGCCCGGGAGGGGCCGTTGCGGTCCTTGAGTGTAGAGCAAGGCGCGTGGCGAAAAGGTGATGGTTTTTTTGCGGGGGCGGTAACACCAGATTCATAAACTGGCCTCAGGATGACGGTTTTCAGGGACAGGTCAGCCGTGCAGCGACGCCGAGCAAAGGTCGGGTATCGGTCTTTCTTTCACGCGGGGTTCGCGCGCTGTGGTCTTGCGCTGCTGCTGGCGCTGGCGGCAGCGGGTATGGCGCGGGCGGCACCGCAGGAACCGCCGATGGTGGATTCGCACCGGCTGCTGGACCTGAACATCGCCGCGCAAGACCTGGCCGAAGCGCTTGAACTGTTCAGCCGCTCGACCGGGATGGCGGTGCTGGTGGATCGCGAGCTGACCCGCGGGCGTCGTTCGGTACGGGTCCAGGGGCGCTACAGCGCCCGGGATGCCCTGAGTCGCCTGCTGACAGGAAGTGGTTTGATGGCCCGTTACGCCCGTTCCGATGCCTTTACCCTGCAAGTCGCCCAACTCAGCGATGCGCCTGCCCCCAAGGGCGCGGGCGGCAACGCCGGGGCCTGGGCCAGCGACAGTTTCGCCAGCGCGCTGCAACACGCGGTGGAGGCCGGCCTGTGCCGTTCGGAACTGACCCGGCCGGGTCGCTATCGCGCGGTGCTGCAACTGTGGATCGACCGTGGCGGGCATATCGAGCACAGCCGCCTGGTCACCACCACTGGCGATCTGCGGCGCGACGAGGCGCTGGTGCAGAGCCTGAGCGAGACCTGGGTCGAGCGGCCCGCACCGAGTTCGCTGCGCCAGCCAGTGACCTTGCTTCTGATACCCGACAGCGCAGGAAAACGCATGGATTGCAGACAACGCCAAGGAGCCTCCGGGGCATGAAGAATACCGGGCACAGTGCGATGGTCAGGTTGTTCCTGACCTCCTACGACGACTTCAAGGTGCGTCTGCGTCGGCGCCTGGGCTCGGAGGACCTGGCCAACGATGTGCTGCACGAAACCTACCTGCGGGTCGACCGCATGGAAGAGCCGCCGAACCTGGCCCAGCCCAATGCCTACCTCTATCGCATGGCCCTGAACATTGCCGCCGACCGCCGTCAGGCCGATGCCCGGCTGCTCACCGGCAGCGAGGTCGAGGAGCTGTTGCAGATCAGCGACGAAGCCCTGGACCCGTCGCGGGTGGTGGGCGGGCAGAAGGAAATCCAGTCCCTGCTCAAGGCGCTCTACGAACTGCCGGCGCGCCGGCGCAAGATCTTTATCGCCGCGCGCCTGGAGGAGGCGCCGCACCTGGAAATCTCCCAGCGCTTCGGCATTTCGACACGGATGGTCGAGAAGGAAATCAAGGCTGCCCTGGGCCACTGCGCCTCGCGCCTTGAAAGAAAAGTGATTCAGCGGTTCGGTCCCGGCGCCGGAAAACCGTCCTAGTCACTAAAGGCCCCGATTAATCCGTGAGTACCCGCACGCTTGAACATCTTTAGCATCTCCACTTCTCGGGCCACACCGGACCACCGGTTGCGCAACGAGGCCCAGGACTGGCTGCTCCTGCTGACCTCGGGGCGGGCCACCGCCGCCGACGCCCGGGCCTTGCAGCAGTGGTGCGCGCAGAGCCCGCAGCATGCCGAGGCCTTCGAGCAGGCCAAGTTGCTGTGGCACAGCCTGAAACCGGCCGCCGAACAATGCCAGCAACAGACCCAGCCGCGGCGTTTCGGGCGCCGGGCCTTTCTCGGCGGGGCGCTGGCGGCCTCGGTAGCGCTGGTGGCGGTGCGGGTCTCGGTGCCCGGCGGTTTTGCCGGGCTGAGCGCCGACTACCGCACCGAGGTCGGTGAGCAGCGCCGGGTCGAGCTGGAGGATGGACTGAGCCTGGAACTCAACACCCAGACCCGCATCAGCCGGCGCGAGCTGGCGCAAGGCGGGCAGGGCATCGAACTGCTCGAAGGCGAGGTCGAGGTGTCGAGCCAGGGCGCGCTGCCGGTGCGGGTCCAGGCCGGCAATGGCTGGCTGAGCGCTTCGCAGGCGCGTTTCAACGTGCGCAATATCAACCACAGTGTCTGCGTGACCTGCATCGATGGCGCGCTGCAGGTCGAGGTCGCGGGCCGGCTGATCCGTCTGGACAGCGGCCGCCAGCTGACCTACGACAGCCGCCAGGTCGGCGAGCCGAAGGCCGTGGATCTGACGGCGGTGATCGCCTGGCGCGAGCAGGTGCTGGTGTTCGACAACGCCACCCTCAACACGGTGATCGACGAGATCAACCGCTACCGCCCGGGCATGCTGGTGCTGCTCAATGCCGAGCTGGGCAAGCGCAAGGTGCAGGCGCGTTTCAACCTCAACCAGCTGGCCGGCGTGGCCCTGCTGATCCGCGACGCCTACGGCGCCAAATGCACTGAGTTGCCGGGCGGTGTGGTGCTATTGAGCTGAAGCACAAAACCCGTAGGAGCGAAGCTTGCTCGCGATAGCGTCCGTTCAGACCAACCGCGTTGCCCGGATCGCGGGCAAGCCTCGCTCCTACAGAATCGCCGTCGAGACCAATGTCCCGTAGCGGCTACAGGTGCGACGCGGCAATCACTCCAACGGCCCCAGCACCTGGCGATAACGTTCTTCGCCTTGGGGTGTCTGCCGTACCAGGCGGATCTCCAGGCCCGGTGGGTTCTCCTTGCGGTTGCCGCTGAGCTGGCGCCAGCCCTTGTCCCGATCCCAGACCCGCAGCTGCAAGTCACTGACGTGCTCCAGCACCGCCACGCCGTTTTTCGGCGCGGGCAGCGGGTAACGGTCGCGGGCCGGCGCCGCCGCGCGGTACAGGGTGTCGCCCTTGAGCCACCAGCGCACCCGTTGCAGGCCTTCGCCGGGCGTCGCCGCGGTGCGGATCACATCCAGGCGGAAGGTGCCGCTGTCGGCGCTGCGCACGGTCAGCGCCGGCGGCACATCGGGGGCTTCTGCATCAGCCCCCGCTGGTACCGGTTCCATCAATTCCACACTGGCCCGCAGCGCCACGTCCCGTTCCAGCTGGTGCAGGGTGCGCAGCAGCTCCTCGGTCTGTTCGCTGCTGGCCTGCAAATGGCTGTCGGCCCGGCTGACACTGTCCAGCCCGCGCCAGGCGATCACGCTGACCACGGCCATCAGCAGGATCGCCACCATCACCTCGATCAGGGTGAAGCCGCCTTGCCGCTGGTTGATCCGGGCCTTCATGGCAGCGCCACCACCCGCACCACGCCGGTGGCGGTGCGTTGCACCGTCAGGCTGTGCTGGCCGTCGGACAGTTGCACCTGCAGCGGCGCGTCTATCCATTCGGCGTTGAGCACCAGCCGCGGGCCGGGCTCGATGCGTACTTTGATCGACGAACTTTCCCAGGGTCGCGGGCGCAGCTGCGGGTCGTCCTTGAACTGGTCGAGGCCGCGGCCGTCGTCGCTGGGCCGGCTGAAGGCGAAGCCCTTGGCGTCCGCCCGCCAGCTGATGGGCCGGCCATCCACGCGCGCCTCGGCTTGGGCTACCTGGAGCAACTGGGCCAGGCGCTCGGCATCCTTGCGCAGGCCCTGCAGCGGGTCGGGGCGGATGCTCAGGCTGATGGCGGCGCTGGCGATCCCGATGATCACCAGCACCACCATCAGCTCGATCAGGGTGAAGCCCTGTTGTCGGGATGGGGTCATGGGGCGCGCCTCCTGTGCGTCGCTTTTCATCCTGCCTGGTGAATGTGAAATAAAAACGTGACCATTGCGCGGTAGGCTGCGAAGACGGACAAACAGGAGGTCCTTGCCATGGCATTCGTCCATCGATTTTCCCCGCCGCAGCTGGTGCAGTCCCTGGCCCTGCTGGCGATCGTGGCCGGGGTGGCGACCTGGTCGTCGCTGCTGCTGACCCCCGCCGAGTCGCGCACCCCGCAGGCGCCGCCGCAAGCCCTGGCCGCCCAGGCCCAGAGCCCGGCGCAGCAGTGGTTTTCCAACCAGCCGCTGGCGCTGGACATCAAGGTCACCGGGCTGATGGCCAGCCCTCGCGGCGCGGTGGCGATTCTCAGCCTCAACGACGCGCCGCCGCGCAGCTTCCTGGTGGGCGAGCGCCTGGCCCAGGGCGTGCAACTGGTGGCCATCGAGGGCGACGGGGTGGTGATCGAACGCGGCGGCGAGCGCTCGCGGCTGGATGTCAGCAAGTTGCCGGAGAGTCCGGCGCTGCCTGTATTGACCCGACAATAAGACGACGGCCAGGCGCGGCCGATTGAGGCTCGATTGCCCGGATGGGCTGAAGCGCGCTGCGTTTATCCAGCACTAGGCGAGTGTGGTTGAGGGACATCGCGAGCAAGCTTCGCTCCTACAGAGTCCCTTGGCCTTAACGATTGGGATTCTTCGGCACCCGCGCGACCAGGGTGTCCAGGCGGGCCAGGGGCGGGGCCTCGCGGCTGCGGTCGAGGACCAGCACGCTGACCCTGGACAGCCGCGGATCGGGGCTGGGGGCGATGTTCTGCTCGCAACGCAGCTTGAGCCGGCCCTGGTCGCACTCGATGTTCTTGGTCCCAGGCGACAGGCGGCCTTCCAGGCGCAGTTCCGCCAGGCGCGACTGGGCCGCCAGCAGGGCGATGGATTTATCCCGCAACAAACCATTGCTCTGGGTCATCAACCCGGCCACGCGGATCGCTGCCGACATGGCCACGGCGATGATCGCCAGCGCCACCAGCACCTCGATCAGGGTGAAACCCTGTTGTTTAGTGGCTGGCCGTCTGGCGGGTCGTTTGTTTAGTGGCTGGCGTGGCCCCGGCATGGACGTCTCGTGGCGCAAAGGAAGGCTTGCAGCCTAACCGGCAAATTTGACCGATTGGCTACGGTCACTCCCGAGCAACGTCAATATCACTGACATATTTTCTTGCAACACTGCCCGACGAATCGAAATCAAGCCAAG
>NZ_JACNAC010000007.1:0-190466 GCF_017349775.1 Pseudomonas sp. GW460-12-10-14-TSB1 | reverse complement strand
GCCTGCCGCGCCAGCCCGATGCCCCAACGCTTCAGACGGCGTTCGTGAAAGGCCGCCCGCTGAAACCTCGGCAAGGCTTCGACCCCCGCCCCTTCAGTCTCAAGATCGACTTGCATACCACCCCAACGCTGGTCGTTAACCCGTTCCGGCCTGTGGATAACTCTCCTGCAAGCCGCCGTACATGTCACAAATCGTTACGATATAACGATAGTAGTGAAATTTTCGTCGCTTACCTATGCCTTTATTTGCCATGGGCGCGTCACAAAGCCAGGGAAAACCGCTGCTGCGCTGATGCCAGCCCGCGAGATCTGTGGCCATAATCCGTGGCCCACTTTGTGACAAGGAACCGTCCAGCCATGCTCTCCATCTACCAGCTCAAACCGCGCTTCCAGAACCTGCTGCGGCCTTGGGTCCAGCGCCTGTACGACAACGGCACCACGGCCAACCAGATCACCGTGCTGGCGGGGGTGATTTCGGTGCTGGTGGGCGCGCTGATCGGCAGTTTCGCCAGCCACCTCTGGCTGTTCATCCTGATCCCGCTGTGGATGATCCTGCGCATGGCGCTGAACGCCATCGACGGCATGCTGGCCCGGGAATTCGGCCAGCAATCGCGCCTGGGCGCCTACCTCAACGAATTGTGCGACGTGATTGCCGACAGCGCGCTGATCCTGCCTTTCGCGCTGATTGCCGGTGTCAGCCTGCCGCTGGTCCTGCTGGTGACGCTGCTGGCGCTGTTCAGCGAATACGCCGGCGTGCTCGGGCCGATGATCGGCGCCTCGCGCCGCTACGACGGCCCCATGGGCAAGAGCGACCGGGCGTTCGTGCTCGGCGTGCTGGCCACCGGTATCGCCCTGGGCTGGATCAGTGCCGCCTGGGTCAATGGCGTGCTGGCGCTGGTCGCCGCGTTGTTGGTCTACACCTTGATCAACCGGGTTCGCCAGGGCCTGCTCGAAGCACGACAGCAAGATGTGCCACAACAAGAAGTACAGCAAAACGCCCCCTCAGAATAAGGAAGTTGCCATGCGCGAAGCTCAACACCAGACCTTCACCACCCACGACGGCGTCGAGCTGTTCTATCGCCACTGGCCGGCCACCGCCGCCCCCTTGGACGGCCCGCGCCAGGCCGTGCTGCTGTTCCACCGCGGCCACGAACACTCCGCGCGCATCGCCCATCTGGTGGACGAACTGGACCTGCCGGCCTTCGATTTCTTCGCCTGGGACGCCCGTGGCCACGGCCAGTCGCCCGGCGCCCGGGGCGACAGCCCGAGCTTCGCCACCAGCGTGCGCGACGTGCAGACCTTCTGCGATCACCTGAGGGCCAGCCACGGCATCGACGAAGAACACATGGCCGTGGTGGCCCAGAGCGTCGGCGCGGTGATCGCGTCCACCTGGGTCCATGACTACGCGCCGCGCATCCGCGCCCTGGTGCTGGCGTCGCCGGCGTTCAAGGTCAAGCTCTACGTGCCTTTCGCCCGTCCGGGTCTGGCGCTGCTGCGGCGTTTTCGCGGCAACTTTTTCGTCAACAGCTACGTCAAGGCACGCTTCCTCAGCCACGACCCGGCGCGGGTGGCCTCCTATGACAGCGACCCGCTGATCACCAAGGCGATCTCGGTGAACGTGCTGCTCGGCCTCTACGAAGCCGCCGAACGGGTGGTGGCCGACGCCCAGGCGATCCAGGTGCCGACCCAGCTGTTGATCTCCGGCGCCGACTTCGTCGTCCATCGCCAACCTCAGGAACAGTTCTTCGGGCGCCTGGGCAGCCTGCACAAGGAAAAACACATCCTGCCGGGTTTCTTCCACGACACCCTCGGCGAGAAGGCCCGGGCCCCGGCCGTCGCCAGCGTCCGGCGATTCATCCTGCAGAACTTCGCGCGGCCGCTGAACCGCCCTTCCCTGCTCGACGCCGACCGCCTGGGCCTGACCTGCGCCGAATCCGAGGCACTGGCGGCGCCCCTGCCACGCAACTCCCTGCGCGACCTCTACTGGCGCATGACCCGCGCCAGCATGCGCCTGGGCAGCCAGCTCTCGGCCGGGGTCAAACTGGGCTTCGACACCGGTTTCGACTCCGGCAGCACCCTGGACTACGTGTACCGCAACCAAGCGACCGGCACCTCAGCCCTGGGCCGGATGATCGACCGCAACTACCTGGACTCCATCGGCTGGCGCGGCATTCGCCAACGCAAGCTGCATGTGGAAGAACTGCTGCGCCTGGCCATGGAGAAACTGCGCGACCAGCAGCGCGAAGTGCGCATCGTCGACATCGCCGCCGGCCACGGGCGCTACATTCTCGAAGCCTTGCAGGGCGTCAGCCCGCTGCCGGAGTCGATCCTGCTGCGCGACTACAGCGACATCAACGTGCGCGACGGCAGCGCACTGATCGCCGAGAAAGGCCTGGGCCAGATCGCCCGCTTCATCAAAGCCGACGCCTTCGACCGCGACGACCTCGCGGCCCTGGAGCCCAAACCGACCCTGGCGGTGGTGTCCGGCCTGTACGAACTGTTCGCCGACAACCAGATGGTCAGCGACTCCCTGGCGGGCCTGGCCGCTGCCGTGGAGCCTGGCGGTTACCTGGTCTACACCGGGCAGCCGTGGCACCCGCAGCTGGAGCTGATCGCCCGCGCCCTGACCAGCCACCGCGCGGGGCAGGCCTGGGTCATGCGTCGGCGGACCCAGGCCGAGATGGACCAACTGGTGGAGGCCGCGGGGTTCCGCCGGATCACCCTGCGCGTCGATCAGTGGGGCATTTTCAGCGTGTCGCTGGCGCAGCGGGTGCAATGATGACTGCCGCCGCGACATACACTCGCGAGCCCGGCCTGCTGAAACCCGCGGTGCTCTGGCTGTTGCTGCTGGCGCCGCTGTTTTTCGGCACCTATGGCTTCGCCACCTGGGTTACTTCGCAGAGGGCCGAGGTCGGCAGCCTGGTGTTCGACTGGGAGCGGCAGATGCCCTTCTGGGCCTGGAGCATCGTGCCCTACTGGTCGATCGACCTGCTGTACGGCTTTTCCCTGCTGCTGCCCACCAGCCGCGAAGAACTCAAGCGCCACGCCTTGCGCCTGCTGACCGCGCAAGTCATCGCCGTCAGTTGCTTCCTGCTCTGGCCATTGCGCTTCACTTTCCAGCGGCCGGAACTGGATGGCCTGTTCGGCTGGCTGTTCGACGTGCTGGCCGGCTTCGACAAGCCGTTCAACCAGGCGCCGTCGCTGCACATCGCGCTGCTGGTGGTGCTGTGGGTCTGCTACGCGCGGCATGTCCAGGGCATCTGGCGCTGGCTGGTGCACGGCTGGTTCGCGCTGATCGGCGTGTCGGTGCTGACCACTTATCAACACCACTTTATCGACCTGCCCACAGGCGCCCTGGCCGGCTGGCTGTGTGTCTGGCTGTGGCCGCTGGACCGCCCCGGCATGCTGCAGAACCTGCGCCTGGCCCGCGATCGCCAGCGCTGGCGCCTGGCATCGTTCTATGCCCTGGGAGCCGTGGCGTTTGCCGTCCCGGCTTTCGCCCTGGGCGGTGCCTGGTTGTGGCTGTTGTGGCCGGCGGTGGCGCTGCTGCTGGTGGCGCTGAACTACGGGTTGTTCGACGCCAAGGGCTTCCAGAAAGGCGCGGACGGCCGCCTGGGCAACGCCACGCGCTGGCTGCTGGCGCCTTACCTGGCGGCGGCCTGGATCAATTCACGGTTGTGGACACGCAAGCATCCACAGCCCGACGAGGTTGTGGATAACGTCTGGCTGGGGCGCATCCCGACCCCGGGCGAGCTGCAGGACAGCCCGTTCAGCGCGGTGGTCGACCTGTGTGCCGAGCTGTCCGTGGACGGCCGCCACCTGTCCTATCGCAGCGTACCGGTACTCGACCTGACCGCGCCCACCACCGAGCAATGTCGCGAGGCCGCGCAAGCCATCGAAAGCCTGCGCGAGCACGCGCCGCTGCTGGTCTGCTGCGCCCTGGGCTATTCGCGCAGCGCCACCGCCGTGGCCGCCTGGCTGTTGTACACAGGCCGTGCCGCCAGCGTCGATGCGGCCATCGTGCAGATCCGCCGCGCGCGCCCGCAGATCGTCCTGCAACCCGCGCACCGCCGGGCCCTGGAGCCTTTATCCACAGCCCAGGGGAGCGTGCATGGCCACTGATATGGAACTGCATGCGGTGGCGAGCCTGTTGCGCCGCGGGCATTCGCTAGACCTGTTATCCACAGGCCTGAGCCTGCTCGGCGCCCTGCTCGGCCTCGGCCAGTGGTTGCTCGGCGTGCCCGCCCCCTGGGCCATTGCCCTGAGCGTTGCCCTGCTGGTCCTGGGATTGCTGCAAAAGTACTGGGCGCTGCGGGTGGCCTTCGATGCCGAGCTGTTCCAACGGGTGGCGGACAGCCCGCTGCCCCTGGCCGAGCGCAGCGCCGCCCTGGACCAGGCGCTGAGCGCCCTCGGCCTGCAACCGGCAAACGCCGGCGGCCGCCCGTGGCAGCAACGCAGCCGCGGCGCCCTCGACCTGTTGCGTCGCCAGGCCTGGCTGCTGGCGGCGCAAGTACTGCTGACACTGAGCTTCATCCTGGCCAGCCCCTGGCTGGCCATCGCCGGATAAGGAATTCTCATGCTCGAACCCCTGGTCGCCACCCTCATCACCTCCGCCGCCCGCACCATCACCGGGGCGCGCAGCCTATGGCTCGGTTGCGGGCCGCAGGCGGTGCAACGCATCTACTTCGCCAACCACAGCAGCCACGGCGACTTTGTGCTGCTCTGGGCCTCGCTGCCACCCGCATTGCGCAAGGTGACGCGGCCGGTGGCCGGCGCCGATTACTGGCAGACCCGCCCGCTGCGTCGCTACATCATCAACCGGGTATTCAATGGCGTGTTGATCGACCGCGAGCGCAAGGAGCCTGTGGATAACCCCTTGCAGCCGATGCTCGACGCCCTGGCCAACGGCGATTCGCTGATCATCTTCCCCGAAGGCACGCGCAACCTGGAGGAGGAAGGCCTGCTGCCATTCAAGAGCGGCATCTACCACCTGGCGAAAAGTTACCCACAGGCCCAGGTGATTCCGGTGTGGATCGCCAACCTCAACCGCGTGATGCCCAAGGGCCGTTTCCTGCCCCTGCCGCTTCTATGTACCACCAGCTTCGGCGCGCCGCTGTCCCTCGAAGACGGCGAAAGCAAAGAGCAATTCCTCGAACGCAGCCGCGCAGCGCTGCTGGCCATGGCCCCGGAGCATTCTTGAGATGGATAGGCAAACCCTGATGTTGTTCGGCGGGATCGGCGCGGTACTGGTGCTGGCCTCGCTGATCGGTTTTCTGCTCAAGCTGCGCACCCGTGGCGCGCCGAGTTCGGTGATCGACAACCTCAACGCACGCATCAACGCCTGGTGGGTGATGGTGCTGGTGATCGGCATCGCCTTCTGGCTCGGCACCAGCGCGGTGATTCTGCTGTTCTACGCGGTGTCCTTCTACGCCCTGCGCGAGTTCCTGACCCTGATGCCGACCCGGCGCAGCGATTACCCGGCGCTGGTGGCGGCGTTCTACCTGGCGCTGCCCGTGCAATACCTGCTGATCTACTTCGACTGGTACGGGCTGTTCTCGATCTTCATCCCGGTCTATGTGTTCCTGCTGCTGCCAATCCTCGCGTCCCTGGGCGGCGACAGCACGCATTTCCTGGAGCGCGCCTCCAAGGTCCAGTGGGGGCTGATGATCGCGGTGTTCTGCGTGTCGTTCGTCCCGGCGCTGCTGACCCTGGACATCGCCGGCTACGAAGGGCGCAACCTGCTGCTGATCGCTTACCTGGTGATCGTGGTGCAGATGTCGGACGTGTTGCAGTACGTCTGTGGAAAACTCTTCGGCAAACGCAAGATCGCCCCGCGGCTGTCGCCGTCCAAGACCGTGGAAGGTTTTGTCGGCGGCATCCTGCTGGCCTCGCTGATCGGCGGCGCGCTGTGGTGGATCACCCCCTTCAATATCTGGCAGTCGTTCCTGATCGCCCTGCTGATCAACCTGCTGGGCTTTGCCGGCGGCATCGTCATGTCGGCGATCAAGCGCGACCGCGGGGTGAAGGACTGGGGCCACATGATCGAAGGCCACGGCGGCATGCTCGACCGCCTGGACTCGGTGTGTTTCGCCGCGCCGATCTTCTTCCACCTCGTACGCTACTGGTGGACCTGAACACCCTGCCCCCTCTTCTTCTGTAGAAGCGAAGCTTGCTCGCGATGCAGCCAATGCGGTTCAACGACAAGACCGTGTCGATGCTATCGCGAGCAAGCTTCGCTCCTACAGGGGAAAGTGAACACCCCTGCTTGACCGTTCGCCCTTCGCACGCTCATATTACGGTCATAATTTTTTGCTCAACTACCTTTAACGTCCTTCCTTCCGATTGCAGGAGAACAGCCATGAGCAGCTACGACGTCGTCATCCTCGGTGGGGGTCCCGGTGGCTACAACGCCGCCATTCGCGCCGGCCAGCTGGGGCTCAAGGCCGCCTGTGTCGAAGGTCGCGCCACCCTCGGCGGCACCTGCCTGAACGTCGGCTGCATGCCGTCCAAGGCCTTGCTGCACGCCTCGGAGCTGTACGACGCGGCCATGGGCAAGGAATTCGCCGAACTGGGCATCGAGGTCAAACCCAGCCTCAACCTCGCCCAGATGATGAAGCAGAAGGACGACAGCGTGGCGGGCCTGACCAAGGGCATCGAGTTCCTGTTTCGCAAGAACAAGGTCGACTGGATCAAGGGCTGGGGCCATATCGACGGCCCGGGCCAGGTCACGGTGACCGACAGCGCCGGCGGCAAGACCCGGCTGCAGGCCAAGGACATCGTGATCGCCACCGGCTCCGAGCCGACACCGTTGCCCGGGGTGGAGATCGACAACCGACGCATCCTCGACTCCACCGGCGCGCTGTCCCTCAGCGAAGTGCCCAGGCACCTGGTGGTGATCGGCGCCGGGGTGATCGGCCTGGAGCTGGGTTCGGTCTGGCGGCGCCTGGGCGCCCAGGTGACGGTGGTCGAGTACCTGGACCGCATCTGTCCCGGCGTCGATGGCGAAGCGGGCAAGACCCTGCAACGGGCCCTGGGCAAACAGGGGATCGCCTTCAAGCTCGGCACCAAGGTCAGCAGCGCCAGCACCTCGGCCAACGGTGTGCAGTTGAGTATCGAGCCGGCAGCGGGCGGCACGGCGCAGCTGCTGGAAGCCGACTACGTGCTGGTGGCCATCGGGCGCCGGCCATATACCCAGGGCCTGGGCCTGGAGAACGTCGGCCTGGGCACCGACTCGCGCGGCATGCTCGCCAACCGCCAGCACCGCACCGAGGCCCCTGGCGTGTGGGTGATTGGCGACGTCACGTCCGGGCCGATGCTTGCCCACAAGGCCGAGGACGAGGCCATGGCCTGTATCGAGCAGATCGTCGGCAAGGCCGGTGAAGTGAATTACGACCTGATCCCCAGTGTGATCTACACCAAACCGGAGCTGGCCAGCGTCGGCAAGACCGAAGAGCAACTCAAGGCCGAGGGCCGGGCCTACAAGGTCGGCAAGTTCCCTTTCACGGCCAACAGCCGAGCCAAGATCAACCACGAGACCGAAGGTTTCGCCAAGGTTCTGGCGGACGCGCAGACCGATGAAATCCTCGGTGTGCATCTGGTAGGACCGAGCGTCAGCGAAATGATCGGCGAATACTGCGTGGCCATGGAGTTTTCCGCCTCGGCCGAAGATATCGCCCTGACCTGCCACCCGCACCCGACCCGCTCCGAGGCGTTGCGCCAGGCGGCGATGGATGTCGAGGGGATGGCGACGCAGATGTAAATCCTGTAGCCGCTGCCGCAGGCTGCGATCGCGACCGAAGGGCGCGCAAGCTTTCAAGATCACTGAAGGCCTTCGGCCTTATCGCAGCCTTCGGCAGCGGCTACAGGTAAGCCATCAACCCGGCAAATGCCCCAGCGGCAGCGCCCCCGGGGTTTTCACCGTGTGGATCGCGAAGTTGCTGCGGATATCGCTGACGCCCGGCAGTTTCAGCAGGCTGCCGGTGAGAAAGCGGTCGTAGGCCCGCAGGTCCGGCACCACCACCTGCAGCAGAAAGTCCGACTCGCCGGACACCAGGAACGCCGAAAGCACCTCCGGCAGCGCCGTCACCGCCTTGTGGAAGGCTTCGGAATGCTCGTCGGTGTGCCGCTCGACCTTGACCCCGACGAACACCGTCAGCCCCAGGCCCACTTCATCGCGATCGAGGTTGGCCTGGTAGCCGCGAATCACCCCAGCCTCTTCCAGCATCCGTACCCGGCGCAAACAGGGTGAAGGAGACAGGCCGATCTCCTCCGCCAGTTGCACGTTGCTCAGGCGGCCGTCGCGCTGCAGGGCGGCGAGAATCTTGCGGTCGTAGGCGTCCAGTTTCATCTTTGGCATTTTCCGATAGTCACTCCATGTCCAGGTGGAAGATTATGCCAATTTCCGCCTGCATGCTGGCTGACTACGCAAGCACCTGCCCTGCCCTTCGGCCCTAGACTCTGCCTACCGAATCGACAACGAAAGGGGGTGGCAAGGTGGCACAACTCTGGATGTTTTTCCTGGCGCTGGCGGTGGTCTATCTGCTGCCCGGCCCCGACATGATCCTGCTGCTGCAAACCGGCGCCCGCCAGGGCAAGGGCCTGGCGCTGGCCACCGCGGCAGGCCTGGCGATCGCCCGGGGCTGCCATGTGGCGCTGGCGGCATTGGGCCTGGCCGCCCTGTTCAAGGCCGCGCCCTGGACCTTCGAGGTGGTGCGCCTGGGCGGGGCCGCGTACTTGCTGTGGCTCGGCGTGCAGTGCCTGCGGGCCAACCTGCTGCCCAGCCTGCAGGATGGCGAGGCCGCGAGCGCGCTGCGCTGGCGCGAAGCGATCCGCCGCGGCCTGCTGACCAACCTGCTCAACCCCAAGGCGCTGCTGTTCTGCTCGGTGTTGCTGCCACAGTTCATCGACCCGCAGGCCGGCCCCGTGGCTGCGCAGTTCGCCAGCCTCGGTCTGCTGCTGGTCTTGGTGGGGTTGCTGTTCGACAGCGCCTACGCCCTGGCCGGCGCCTGGATCGGCCGCTGGCTGGCGCACAACCGCGCCGCCCAGCGGGTCCAGCAATGGCTGTTCGGCAGCTTGCTGATCGGCTTCGCCCTGCGCCTGACCTTCGTGCAACAGGCCTGAGGCCAAGCCGACAAAAAAGGGCCCTGCGGCCCTTTTTGACAAGCATCGCCCCTGCGTTCAGCCAGGCTTGCGGGCAATGATGACCTGGCTCTTGGCGACCACGGCGTCCAGCGCGTGCTTGATCTGCACCCCGCGCGGCGAGTTGAGGATGGTCTGCCAAGTGCTGGCCCACTGGTCGAGCAACGGGTGATCAGGGTTGCTGAAGTCGACCTTGGCTTCCCAGAACAGCAGCATCCACATCGACCAGTAGAAGCCGTACTGGCTATGGCTGAGCACCTCCAGCCCGGCGTCGCCGACCATCTGCTTGAACTGCTCTTCGCTGATGATGCGGATATGGTTGGGCTTCTGGAAATACTCCGGCGCGGCGATGTCCTTTTGCAGGTCCTCGGAGCTCGGGTGCGGCACGCTCAACAGGTACAGCGCGCCCGGCTGGCCGACCCGCACCAGTTCGGAGAGAAACTGCGCCGGGTCGTCCACATGCTCGATGACCTCGGTGGACACCACGCGGCTGGCGGTGCCGTCGGCGATCGGCAGCGGGTTGCAGTCGGTGACATGGCATTCGACGCCACGGGCCGGGGTATCGCTCAGGCGCTGGCGCGTCGCCTCGACCTTGGCCGCATCGATGTCGGCAATGATGATCTTCGCCCCGCGCATCGCGCAGTAATGCACGTTGCCGCCGTCACCACAGCCGACATCCAGCAGGGTGTCCTCGGCCGTCACCGGAAAACCGGTGAACAACTCGCCGTTTTCCTGGTTGAACCAGCCGCTGAGCATGGCGTCCTGCAGGCCCAGCATGTACGGATCGACCTTGACCGGCGGCGGTGCGTCGGGCGTTACGGCCGCAGGAGCGCTCGCCGTGAGTTTTTTCAGAAGGCTCAGCATGAAGTGACTCCAGTGGAAGGAACGGGAGAACGGGATGTACCCAGGCGTCGCACCAGCTCGACGCCCCGATTGCGCAGGGGCAACTCGATGACACGGTAGTTGAGTTCGCTCAACAACAGCAGCAAGCCCAGGGCACAGGCCAGCGCCAGCAGCGGCTGCTCGTTCAGCCCGGTCGTGCCCAGGGGCGCCAGGCGGAACCAGGCTTCGCGGACCAGCAAAAACACCGGGACATGGATCAGGTAGATCCCGTAGGAACGGCTGCCGACCCAGGCCAGCAGGCTTTTCAGCGGGCCGCGGGGCAACAGGTAGTCGCGGTCGTAGGAAGCGATCCACACCAGCAGCGCGCAGAGCACGGCCAGGGCACCGACCCGGTAGTGAGTGACATTGAACTTATCGGTGGCCAGCCAGCCCATGCCCAGGCCGAGCAGGATCAACAGCAGCAGGCCAAGCCCCGGACGCCACCCCAGCCACTTCGGTTCCCAGTGCCGGTAGCTGGCGCGAGCGGTCCACAGCGCCAGCAGCACACCCAGGGCCATGGCATCGGTGCGGATAAACATCAACAGCACCGAACGCAAGCTCACCAGTTGCACGACCACCAATGCCAGCAAAAGCCAGACCAGGTACTTGCGGCACAACAGCACCAGCAGCGGCAGCAACAGGTAGAACTGCTCCTCCAGCGACAGGCTCCAGTAGACGAAACTGGCGCCGTATTCGTAGTGGAAAAAACTGTCGGCGAAACGCAAATTGGCGAACTGCAGCAGGCCGGCAACGGTGGCCCACAGGTTGGCGTGCAGGCTGCCGAAGGCCCCCGAACGATTGAGGAACAGGCTCGCCAGCAACATCAGCAGCAGCCACAACCAGGCCGAGGGCAACAGGCGGAAGGCGCGGCGAATCCAGAAGTCGCGGGTCCGCTGCCAGAACTGCGCGGCGCTGGTGCAGGCGCGCAGTTGCGGGATCAGGCTGCGGGCGATGACAAAACCCGAGATGGCGAAAAACAGGTCCACGCCCCACCAGAACTGGCCGTAGGCCGCGATGCTGCCCAGCCAGGCGAGCCCGCCTGGAAACAGATTGCCTTGCAGATGATGGAACACCACGCCCAGCACCGCGATGCCCCGCAGCAGCTCGATGTCCATGATCCGCTTGTCGTTCAAGACGGCTCAGCCACTGCGCCGGACAGCGGCTTGCGGGCGATGATGACCTGGCTCTTCGGCATGAAGCCATCCAGCACCTGCTTGATCGCCAGCCCGTCGGGTTGCGCCAGCAGCTCCTCCCAGGTCCGTGCCCAGCCTTCCATCAGCGCCGGGTACGGCGCCTGGATGCGGTCACGCACGGCGCCCGGCAGCTCGCGTCCGGCGGCCCGTTCGCTGGCCCAGAAGAAGATCATGCCCATGACCCAGAAAAAGCCCGTGGCCTGCCGGTGTTCGATGACCAGCCCGGCGTCCTCGATCATCTGGCCAAAGCCTTCGCGGGAAAATATCTGCACATGGTTCGGCGCGCGGTAATAGCCGGGCGGCGCGATACCCTTCTGCAGATGCTCGCCCACCGGATCCGGAACGCTGATCAGGTACTGCGCGCCAGGGCGGCCCATGCGCACCAGCTCGGCGAGAAACGGCTCGGGCTGTTCGATGTGTTCCAGCACTTCCATGCACACCACTTTGCTGGCGCAGCCCTGGGCCAGCGGCAACGGCAGGCTGTTGCTGACCAGCCCCAGGGCGGGCACGTCCGACTGCTCGGCGACTTGCCGGGCCAGCTCGCGCACCTTGTCGAACTCGCTGTCGGTGAAAATCACCGAGGCGCCCTGGCGCATGGCGAACAGCGTCGCCACGCCTTCGCCGCAGCCGACATCCAGCAGGGTGTCTTCAGCGCTGATGGCAAAGCCCTTGAGCAGTTCACCGGTTTCGGAACGGAACCAGCCGTCGAGCATGGCGTCGCGCAAGCCGCAATCGCGGGGAGAAACCGCGGGCCTGGGCGCATCAGCCAGCAGCGGCGCAGGCAATGGCGCGCCCCTGCGCAAACGCCGCAGAAACGCCCGCATCACCCAGCAAGCCCGGGGGTGGCAGGCACCTTGCGTTGCTCCAGCACCTGCTGGAAAAACTCGCCAAGACGCTGTTCGGCCGTGGCCTGGCTGCAGAAGCGCCGCAAGCTTTCGATCGCATGGGTCGACATCCGCGCGTAACGCTCGGGGTCCTGCCGGGCGACGTCGTAGCTGGCGCGATAGGCCGAGCACAGCGAATCCCAGTTGGTGATGTAGCGCAGGGTCCGATAGGCGGCCCGGGGATCGTGGGGCCAGGCGGTCAGCTCGTCGGTGGAGTCGACGATGAAGCTGTTGTCGTGGTCGATGTAGTCGGCCATCGCGGTGTTGCACGGCGCCACCGCCGGCTTGCCGCAAGACATGAACTCCATCAGCGGCAGGCATTGCCCTTCGCCGAACGAGGAATTCACCACATAGCTGGTGGCCTCCACCAGCCGCTCGTAGTCCGGATCGGACAAAAAGCCGTGGATCAGCACGATACGGCACTGGTAGGACTGGTTCTTGTAGAGGTGGTGCAGCATGTCGGCCAGCGCGTTGCCGATATCGTGGTGGGTCAGTTTCAGCACCAGGGTGGCGTCGGCACAGTCGCGGAAGGTGGTGCAGAACGCGCTGATCATGTCCTGCCAGTTCTTGCGCCCGTCGTAGGGGTTGAACACCGAGGTGTAGATCACCCCGTCGAGCAGCAGTTGGCAATCGCGGGCCTGGGTATCGAGCGCCAGCGGCATGCCTTCGCGCAGCGTACTCGGGCCGTAGGCGCTCAGGTCCAGGGTACGGCTGTCGAGCAACAGGCCACGCAGGTTGAGGGTCACCTGGGACGCCCGCGCCTGCTTGCCCAACTGCTCGCCACGGCTGGCGAAGCGATCCCAGACCGGGGCCGGAATCGCACAGATCGGGTAGTCCTCGCCCATCACATCGCGCACCGCTCGCACGGTAAAGCTGGAGTGGGTGATCGCCGCGCCCGCGGTGCCCAGGACCAGCCGCCAGTCATGCCGCGGCTCGCCCTGCCAGCTTTCGGTGGGAATGGTGCTGAACTCCCAGGCGAACACCGGGATGGTCGGGCAGGCGTAATGGTTGGGCGTGCGATGGGGCGGCGAGAACGACAGGAAAATGCACGCCTCACCGCGGCTCTGGCAATCGAAATACAGGCGGTCCACCAGCTCGTCGGGGTTGCTGACCTCAAGCACCTGGCCCAGGCGTTCCAGCACCGGCCGGAACTCCTTGAGCACGAAGTAGTAGCTGTATTCGGGGCGGCCGAGGTTCTGCTGGATGTTGCTCTTGTTGGTTTCCGAATGAATGAGGATCAGCATCAGGCGTTACCCGCCACAGCCAGGGAGGACGCGCCGTCGGCCTCGGTCAGCGGGGTCAGGGCGAAGAAGTCCCGCAGGCGCCCCTGGACGCTGGCGAAGCTGCTGTACTCCTGCATGCGCAGGGCCGCGGCCAGGGACATCGACTGGTAGCCCTCGGGGTTTTCCTTGGCCATGCGGTAGCTGTCCTGGTAGGCGGTTTTCAACGACCCCCAGTCCGGGCGGTGGCGCAGGGTACGAAACAGGATGCGCGAGTCCTGCGGCCAGATCGCCGGCTCCTGGCTGGACTTGACGACGAAGGCCACCTCCTCGTCGATGTAATCCAGCATGGCCGTATGCAGCGGCGCGATCACCGGCTTGCCACAAGCCATGAACTCCATCAGCGGCAGGCACAGGCCTTCGCAACGCGAGGCGTTGACGTAGAAACTGGCCGCGCCGTACAGCCGGGCGAATTGCTCGTCGTCCAGATAACCGTGCATGGCCACCACCCGACAGCGGAAGGGCGACAGCTGCGACAACAGGGTCAGGACCTCGACGTAATAGGTCGACAGGTCGTTCTGGGTCATCTTCAACACCAGGGTGGCGTCTTCGGTGTCGCGCATCGCCCAGCAGAACGCGGTGATCAACTGATGCCAGTTCTTGCGGCCATCGTCAGGGTTGAACACGCTGACATAGACCACGCCATCGACCTGGAACTCCACCTGCTGGTCGGTGGCCGGGAGGACGGCCTGGGGATGTTCCGGAGCAGGCTCCGGCAAAACGGCGGGCAGCGGTGCCGCGTGCTCCGCTCTCGATTTCGCCATCAGCGCCCGCAGGCGCTCGGGGACCCGGTCGCGCAGCCCCTCGCGGTAGCATTCGCGAATGTAGTGCTTGCTGATGAACAGCGGCCGGCGCCATTCGCCGCCGACCAGCGCCCGATACCATTCGCGCAGATAGTGCTTGGCGATGAACAGCCGGCGCCTGGCGGTCAGCGGTGGGGCTTCGACGATTTCGACCTCGACGGGAGCGGAAGGCGGTGGTGCCTCCTCCAGCACAGGCGCGATCAGGCCGTCGGCGGACAGCCCCAGGGCCCGGCTGTCGATGATGCAGCCCTTGATCTGCAGGGTGGTGCCGGCATTGACCGGGACGTTGGGGTATTGCCCGCGGACGCCGTCGAAGCGCTCCCACAACGGGGTTGGCAGCACCAGCACCGGAAAATGCTCACCCAGCACCCGACGCACCGCCCGGGCCGTATGGCTGGACAGGGTGATCACCCGGCCATGGCGGCCAAGGATGCGGCTCCAGTCCTGGTGCGGGTCGTTATCCCAGTATTCGTGGGGGATCGAGTCGAACTCCCAGGCCACCACACACAGGGTCGGACAGTCCAGGTCGAGCGGGGTTTTCTGGGGAGGGGTGAACGAAAGAAAAAGACTGTCTTCGCCCTTGAGCCGCAGCTCGTGATACAGCTGATCGACTTCGGCGGGCGCCTGCACCACGTGAACGCGCCCAAGGCTTTCCAGCACCGGGCGATAGGCCTTGAGCACGAAGTAATAACTGTATTCCGGACGCCCGAGGCTCTGGCTGATGGAGCCGTCGTTAACATCCGAATAAAGAATGAAATTCATGGCATCTCACGATGAAGCCGCCATCCTGGCAACTTCACACAATGACGGTAGAGCCATGGCACCACGCCTGTGTTGTGGGCGTGCGTCCATCGTTCTCATGCCCGTCTACGTTCTTGTTCTATTGGTCAGTTTCTACCGGCTCAAAGACAGCCGCTTCTGATCGTTTGGGTCGAGACGAGGGGCATTCTAAACACATCCTTCGAAGGTTCGGGAACCTACCGAAGAGATTTTTCCTATGCTCAAACAGGAGAACTTACCGGTCACGATAGGACTTATTGAAATTGCCGCGCAATTGGCACAGATTGACTGCCAAACAACTACAACAACAACTTCGCGTGGCAGGCACTTTTCGAGTTTTTTCGGAATTTCCTGACTTTTCCCGCCATCGATTGTGGGATTTCGCGAAAGTTCGTGATAAGGGGACTGCCGCTTGAACAAGCGTCTGTTTGTAACGGGCCTGAATGGATTCACGGATCGTCGCACCCAATCCCGCTTGAGCAGCATAGGCTCAGGCCGGAGGTTGCTGCCTGTCTCCTATGACCCGACCGCCTCCCAAAACCTTCAGCGCCCCTCGCCACAACCGCCCGATGCGATGATCCATCGCCCTCTGGCCACCCTTCCCCGAGCATCCACCACACCACCTCAGCCCGCTGCCCATCCGCAGTGGGCAGCACAACGTCGCGTCCATGGCAGACATGGCGAGCGGCTGAACAGCGGATGGGCGCCTGAAATACCAATAAACATCCGTTTCCAATACCCATACAGCAGGATGACCTGATGCTGCTCAATCTGTATCGATCCCTGCGCAGCTACCGGGGCTTCATCCTCGGCAGCGTGCAGCGGGAGTTCCAGGCGCGTTATCGCAACTCGCTGTTCGGTGCCTTGTGGACCGTGCTCAACCCGCTGTCGATGATCGTCGTCTACACGGTGATCTTTTCCCAAGTGATGCGCGCCCGCCTGCCGGGGGTGGAGGACGGCCTGGCCTACAGCGTCTACCTGTGCGCCGGGCTGCTGACCTGGGGCCTGTTTTCCGAGCTGACCCTGCGCAGCCAGAGCATGTTCCTGGAAAACGCCAACCTGCTGAAGAAGATCAGCTTCCCGCGCATCTGCCTGCCGGTGATCGTGCTGCTCAACGCCGGCATCAACTTCGCGATCATCCTCGGCCTGTTCCTCGGCTTCCTGCTGATCACCGGGCGCCTGCCGGGCCTGGCGCTGCTGGCGCTGATCCCGCTGCTGCTGTTGCAGGTGCTGTTCTGCGCCGGCCTGGGGATGATCCTCGGGGTGCTGAACGTGTTCTTCCGCGATGTAGCGCAGTTCTTCGGCATCTTCCTGCAGTTCTGGTTCTGGCTGACCCCCATCGTCTACCCCATCAGCATCCTGCCCGAGTCGATCCAGCGTCTGCTGGCGCTCAACCCGCTGACCGCGCTGATGCACAGCTACCAGAACCTGTTCCTGTACGACCAGTGGCCACAGTGGAGTTCGCTGACTCCGATGCTGGTGATCAGCCTGTTGTTCTGTGGCATGGGGCTGCGGCTTTTCCGCCAGCGCGTCGGTGAAATGGTGGATGAGCTCTGATGGGACATATACGCGTCAGCGGCCTGGGCAAGGCCTACAAGCAGTATCCGAACCGCTGGAGCCGGCTGTTCGAATGGATGATTCCGTTTTCCAGGCCGCGCCATCACCTGCACTGGGTGCTGCAGGGCGTCGACTTCGAGATCGAGCCGGGCCAGGCCGTGGGCATAGTCGGGGTCAACGGCGCCGGCAAAAGCACCTTGTTGAAAATGATCACCGGCACCACCCAGCCGACCTGCGGCGAGATCCACCTGCGCGGTCGGGTGGCGGCGTTGCTGGAGCTGGGCATGGGCTTTCACCCGGACTTCACCGGGCGTCAGAACGCAATCATGGCCGGCCAGTTGCTGGGCATGCAGGTCGAGGAAATCGAGGCCCTGATGGCGGAAATCGAAGCCTTCGCCGAAATCGGCGAGGCCATCGATCATCCGGTACGCACCTATTCGAGCGGCATGCAGATGCGTCTGGCGTTCAGCGTGGCCACGGCCCGGCGCCCGGACATCCTGATCGTCGATGAGGCGCTGTCGGTGGGCGACGCCTACTTCCAGCACAAGAGTTTCGAACGCATCCGCAGCTTCCGCCGCGCCGGCACCACCCTGCTGATCGTTTCCCACGACCGTTCGGCGATCCAGTCGATCTGCGACACCGCGATCCTGCTTGAGCAGGGCCGTGTGGCCATGCACGGCAAGCCGGAAGAGGTGATGGACTACTACAACGCCATGCTCGCCGAACGCGAAGGCCAGACGGTGCGCCAGGAAATGCTCGCCAACGGCCAGGTGCGGACCATTTCCGGCACCGGCGAAGCCGGGATCCTCAGCGTGCGCCTGCGCGACGAACGCGAGCGTTCGATCGAGATGGCCGAAGTCGGCCAGCCGGTGGTGCTGGAAGTACAGGTCGAGGTGCGCCAGGACATCGAACGGCTGGTGCTGGGTTTCATGATCAAGGACCGGCTCGGCCAGCCCATGTATGGCATCAACACCCATCGCCTGGACCAGGCCCTGACCGACTTGAGCGCCGGCGAAAAGGTCACCTTCCGCTTTGCCTTCACCATGGGCCTGGGCAAGGGCAACTACTCGGTGGCCCTGAGCCTGTCGCGGCTGGATTCGCACCTGGATCGCAATTTCGAATGGCGCGACTACGGCCTGGTCTTCCACGTGATCAATAACCGCCAGGAAGACTTTGTCGGCTGTTCCTGGTTGCAGGCGCGGACCAGCATTGTCCGCTCGCCGTCGAAGTCCACTCAGTCAATGCCTCAGCGAGCCGCTCCATGACCCGACTGTTGATTGAATGCACCTATGTGTTCGAACACCCCGAGACCAACTCGGGCATCCAGCGTGTGGTGCGCAACGTTATCCGTGAACTGCCCGCGGCCAACGGCGCGGTGGAATGCATTCCAGTGGCGATGCTCGGCGGCAAGCTGTATCGGGTCCTGAGCCTCAAGCCGCTGCCGACCCGACGCTGGAACCTGATGGGGCTGCGGGTACGCCTGGAGCAGATCGCCAACGTCTTCTGGCTGCGCCACCGGACTCTGGAACGCCGCAAACCCTTTGCCGATTCGTACATCGCCCGGCGCTTGCTCTACATCGCGTGCCGCCTGACGGCCTTTGCCTTTCTCAGCATTCCCCTGCGCCTGTGCAACCGCTTGGTGAACGTGGATGAAATCCCCCAGCGCTGCGTACCGCTGCAACATCAACCGGGCGATCAACTGGTGTTGCTGGACTCATCCTGGCACGCCGACTTTTTCCCCTTGGCCGAACGGCTCAAGCGCGATGGCGTGGGCATCGTCTCGGTGATCTACGACCTGATTCCCCTGACTCATCCGCAGTTCTGCGACGCCGGGCTGGTCCGGGTGTTCAACCATTGGTTCGACTGGATAGCGCGCACCGCCGACGGCTATATCGCCATTTCCGCGACCATCCGCGACCAGGTCCGCGAAGAGATGCTCCGCCGGGTCGGGCGCCAACAGGTGGCACAGCGCTGGTTCGACTATTTCCACCTGGGTTCGGAACTGGACCAGTGCAGCGAAAACGCTCGGATCAACCCGGACCTGGCCCAGCTGTTCAAGGGCCAGGCAGCGGTCTTCCTGATGGTCAGCACCATCGAGCCCCGTAAAAACCATGGCTTCCTGCTCGATGCCTTCGAGCGCGTCTGGGCCAGCGGTTCCCAGGCTCGCCTGTGCATCGCCGGGCGCATTGGCTGGAAGTGCGAGGCGCTGATCGAGCGGATTCGCCGGCACCCAGAGCTGAACCGGCGCCTGTTCATGTTCAACTCCCTGGACGACAACAGCCTGGAGCACGCCTATTCCAAGGCGACGGCGCTGGTGTTCCCATCCCATGTCGAGGGTTTCGGCCTGCCGCTGGTGGAAGCCATGCAGCGCGGCTTGCCCGCCATGGGCAGCGACATCCCGGTGTTTCGCGAAATCGGCGGCGAGTTCATGGCCTACTTCGACCTGCACGATCCGCAGAGCCTGGCCGACCTGGTCATCCAGCAGGAAACCAGCGGCGTGTTTCCCGCGGCCCGCCATGTCGATGAGTGGCGCTGGCTGGGTTGGCGAGAAGCCAGTACCCAACTGGTCGAACGCATTGTGTTCCACAGGAACCACGCCCCCACGGTCATGGAGACGCACGATGCGGATAGCCCTTAACGCGCGCATTCTCCAGTCGCCCCGCACCGGTATCGGCCATTACGTAGCGGAACTGGCCTCGGCCCTGGTCACCGAACAGGGGCTGGAGCTGTCGCTGTTCCATGGCTGGGGCTGGAGCCCCGAACTGCCGGCGGCGGCCATGCTGGGTTATTCCCAAGTGGCCCCCTGGCTGCGGCGGGTTCCCGGGGCCTACCAGGCCCGGCGCTGGCTGGAGCAGCGACGTTTCGACCAGGGGCCGCACGCAGCGATCGACCTCTACCACGAACCCAGCCTGTGGCCGCTGGAGTTCGACGGCCCGACCGTGATGACCCTGCATGACCTGACTCACCTGCATTACCCCTCGACTCAGCCGCCGGCACGCTTGAAGGAAATCGAGCGGCGCCTTGGCACAGGCGTGGAACAGGCGCGGCTGATCCTGACGGACTCGCAGTTCATCGCCGATGAAGCCCAGGATTATTTCGGCCTGCCGCGCGATCGCTTTGTCGTGGCGCCACTGGGCGTCGCCCCGCGCTTCCATCCACGCGGGCACGCCGAGCTGGAACACAACCTCGCAGTCCATGGCTTGCAGCCTCAAGGCTACTTCCTCTGCGTCGGCACCCTGGAGCCGCGCAAGAACCTGTCCCTGGCCTTGCAGGCCCACGCGCAGCTGCCGGAAACCCTGCGCCAGCGTTATCCGTTGCTGATTGTCGGCATGGCGGGTTGGGAGCAAGGCCAATTCAGCGACACCCTGCAAAAGGCCCTGGCCAGCGGCCATGTGCGCCTGCTGGGCTACCTGCCGGACGAACAGCTGGCACACCTGGTCGCCGGGGCCAGGGCCCTGGTTTTTCCTTCGCGTTACGAGGGCTTTGGTCTTCCGGTCCTGGAGGCCATGGCCAGCGGTACGCCGGTGGTACTGGCGCAATGTGCGGCAATGCCCGAAGTCGCGGGTGCGGCCGGCAACTATGTCGACCCCGACGATGTGGACGGCTTGCGCCACGCCATGCTGCGCCTGATCGAAGACGACGGCCATTGGCAGGCGTGCCGCGAAGCGGGGTTGGAACAGGCAACACTTTTTTCCTGGGGGCGCTGCGCACGGATCACCGCGCATGCCTACCGTCAGGCCATGGGAGGCTGAATGCGGGTCTTACACTTCTACAAAACATACCTGCCCGACTCGATCGGCGGCACCGAACAGGTCATCTTCCAGCTCTGCGAAAGCGGTGCCCACTACGGTATCGATGGCCAGGTTCTGACGCTGAGCGCCGATCCCTCGCCCGGCGCGCAGAAGGTGGGTCAGCATGAGGTGCATCAGGCAAAGCTGGATTTCCAGTTCGCCTCCACCGGTTTCTCCTACAGCGTGTTCAAGCAGTTCCGCGAAATGGCCGCCGAAGCCGACGTGGTCAACTACCACTTCCCCTGGCCGTTCATGGACCTGGTGCATTTCATGAGTGGCATGAACAAGCCCTGCGTGGCCACCTACCACTCCGACATCATCCGCCAGCGCCACCTGCTCAAGCTGTACCGGCCGTTGATGAACCGCTTCCTGGGCAGCGTCGACCGGATCGTCGCCGCGTCGCCGAACTACCTGCACACCAGCGATGTGCTGCAACAATTCCCGGACAAGACCCGGGTCATCCCCTACGGCCTGAACAAGGCCGGTTATCCACAGCCCGATAGCGAACGCATGGCCCAGTGGCGCCAGCGCCTGGGCGAGCTTTTTTTCCTGTTCGTCGGGGTGATGCGTTACTACAAGGGCCTGCACATCCTGCTCGATGCCCTCAAGGACGTGGACTACCCGGTGGTGATCGTCGGTGCTGGCCCGCTCGAGGCCGAACTGCATGCCCAGGCCGCGGCGCTGGGCCTGAGGAACCTGCATTTCCTCGGCCGCCTGGGGGATGAAGACAAGGTGGCCTTGCTGCAACTGAGCTACGCCATCGTCTTCCCCTCGCACCTGCGCTCCGAGGCCTTTGGCATCTCGTTGCTCGAAGGCGCGATGTACGGCAAACCGATGATCTCCAGCGAGATCGGGACCGGCACCAGCTACATCAATATCCATGGCGAAACCGGCCTGGTGGTGCCGCCCAGCGATCCCCTGGCCTTCCGCGCCGCCATGCGCCAGCTCTGGGACAACCCGGAACAGGCCGCGCAGATGGGCCTCAAGGCCGAAGCCCGCTACCGGCAGCTGTTCACCGCCGACGAGATGGGCCGCAGGTGGAGCGAGCTGTACCAGGAGCTGCTGGAGGAAAAAGCCCTGTCCTACGCCTGATCCGCCAGGCGCCAGCGCAAGGCCAGCGCCGCGGGCCGGCGCACCAGTTGTTCGACCTCGAAGCGCCACAGGCGCTCGGCGCCCGGGAAGCTTGCGATCTGCGGGTCGTCGAGCACGACTTCAGTGCGCCCGCTGAGCTGCAGCAGGTCGCCACGGCTGAAGTCGATGAACAGCAGGCCGGCGCGGGGGTTGAGCAGCAGGTTGCCCAGGGTGTTGAAGTGTAGGTTGCCGGCGAAATCCGGAATGCTCAGGCGGTTGCCCTCGACCCGCACGAAGCCGGCCGGGCCGCCGCGGTGGGAAACATCGACCCAGAGCCGTCCCTCGACCTCCACGTAACTGGCGACAAAAAACGTATCGGCGCCCCGGATCATCGCCCTCGCCTCTTCATCCAGCGCGTTCAGGCGCTGCACCGGCCGGTGCGCGGCCAGCGGCACCGACTCGAACTGACGCAGCTGGATGTAGCGCGGGCAGTTGCCGAAAGACTGCTCGACCCCCAGGGCAAAACCGCTGTCGTCCAGCTGGACGATCCGACCGTTGAGGCGGTTGCGCCGCCGGGTGTGCAGTTCGATGCCCAGCAGGCCGACGGCCGCGCCCGGCGTCAGCTGGGCAGGGTCTTCGGCGGCTGGCAGGCTGTCGAGCCGCAGCAACCCAGGGGTTGGCGAGCGAGCGAAACCGACAGCCCCTTCGAGCACGCTGGCCCAGGGATTGCCCCGGTTATCCACAGCCCCGAGCAACATGAACGGCAGCTGTTGATAAAACTGCCGGTGCTGGTCGGGCATCTCGCTGCGGATGACCTTGCGCCCGACGACGTCCATGCGTTCGGCCACGCCAGCCTGGGCTTGCAGGCGGGTTTCGCCTGCGTGCCAGGGGGATCCGGTATTCATCATGAGTCTCCCCTGCGTCGATGACGCAGCATTCAGCGGGCCCGGGAGGTGCCGGGCCGCCAGGTTCAGGCGCTTTGCAGGCCCACCGCGGTGCGCGGCATGCCGACGAAGCCGGGCAAGGCTTCGATGCGCGCCAGCCAGGCGCGGACCTGTGAATAATCCGCCAGCGACACATTGCCCTCGGGGGCGTGGGCGATATAGCTGTAGCCGGCGATATCGGCGATGGTCGGTTCGCTGCCCGCCAGGTAAGGGCTGGCCGTCAGTTCCTGCTCGACCACCTTGAGCAACGCATGGGAGCGGTCGATGGCCTCCTCGGCGTTGCGCTGCGCGCCGAATACGGTGATCAGCCGCGCCACCGCCGGGCCGAACGCAATAGGTCCCGCCGCCACCGACAACCAGCGCTGGACCCGTGCCGCGCCAACCGGATCGCTGGGCAGCCAACGGCCCTGGCCGTACTTCTGCGCCAGGTACACCAGGATCGCGTTGGAGTCGGCCAGCACCACGCCCTGGTCGTCGATCACCGGCACTTGGCCAAAAGAGTTCAGCGCCAGGAAGTCCGCCTGTTTGTGCTCGCCCTTCGCCAGATCGACGAAGATCAGCTCAAAAGGCAGCCCTAGCAACGACAACATCAGTTCGACGCGATGGGCATGACCGGAACGGGGGAAGTTGTAGAGCTTGATGGCGTGCATGGCAGACTCCGCTGGGCAGGGGTGCGGCTCACACGAGCGGCACTGACGGACGCCATCTTCCCTCTCGAGTCAAAACAACAGAATCACCAGAAAACACAATCCATCATTTCAGCCAGCGCAATGATCCGCGCTACGGTTGCAACGCCGGATGTTCGCGCAGCGCCTGCACCGCGAAGTCGACGAAACTGCGCACCCGCGCCGGGGCCTTGCGCCCGCCCTGATACACCACATGGATCGGCAGCGGCGCCAGTTCGAACTCCGCCAGGACAATCTCCAGCTCGCCGGCCGCCACCTTGCCCGCGACCTGGTACGACAGCACCCGGGTCAGGCCCAGCCCCAGGCACGCGGCACTGATCGCCGCCTGGTTGGCGGTGACCACCAGCCGCGGTTCCGGGCGAACGCTCAAGGGGGTTCCGTCCTCGTCGAACAGCCAGCTTCTGGACTGGCCGATGGAAGACGGGGCAATCACTGGCGCCTGGCGCAACTCCTGCGGATGTCGCGGCCGCCCATGCCGGGCCAGGAAAGCCGGGGACGCGCAAATGACCCGCCGCACCTCGCCGACGCGCATCGCGTGCTGGCCGCTGTCGGGCAACTCGCCGATGCGCACCGCGACGTCCATGCCCTCCTCGACCATGCTCACCACCCGGTCGACCAGCAGGGCGTTGATGCTGACCTCGGGAAAGCGTTCCAGGTAATCCACCATCAGCGGGGTCACGAACAGCTCGCCAAACAGCACCGGAGCGGTGATCGTCAGTTGTCCGCGCGGAAGGGCATGGATGCCGGCGGCCGAGGCCTCGGCGTCCTGCAACTCGGCGAGGATGCGCCGGCTGTCTTCCAGGTAACGCTGGCCGGCTTCCGTCAGCAGCACATTGCGCGTGGTGCGGGTCAGCAACTGGGTGCCGATACGCTGCTCCAGCGCCGCCACCGCCCGGGTCACGCTGGGCGCGGACAACCCCAGGCGCCGGGCCGCGGCAGCGAAGCCCTGCTCCTGGGCGACGCTGATGAACACCTGCATTTCCTGGAATCGGTCCATGGCGGTCCTCGCAGTACGGCGCCCTGCCCCGGCACTGTCCCGCATGGGTCGCCCGGGCTCAGGCAGGGACCTGGAGTCGCTGCCACAAGGCCTCATCGTTGAAGTCCCGGATGATACTCCGCGCACCCGCCTCGCGAAGCTGAGTTTCCTCGAGCCCCGACAGCATGCCGAAGGTGTGGATGCCCGCCGCTGCCGCGGAACGCACACCGGCCAGCGAGTCCTCGAAGGCCAGCGCCTGATCGGCGCTCACCTCCAGCAGTTGCAGGGCCGTCAGGTAAGGCAGCGGGTCGGGCTTGCCGCGCGCCAGCTCACCGCCGATCACCAGCGCATCGAAGCGCTCGGCGATCCCCAGGCCCTGGAGCATGGCTTCGGCGTTTTCCCGGGGCGCGTTGGTCACCACCGCCATGGGGATGCCGGCCGCCTGGGCATAGTCCAGGGTGCGCAGCACGCCGGGCACCGGAGTGGTCTCGCGCAGCTGGGCGCGGAACATGGCCTCCTTCTGCGCCGCCAGTTCCGGGTACTGTGCCGCCGGGGTATTGGGAAACAGACCGGAGAAAATCATGTCGTCGGGAAAGCCCATCACATGAGCCTTGTAGTAATCCAGGCTCATGGACTTGCCCCAGCGCGCCAGCAACTGGTTGTAGGCGTTGAGGTGCAGGTCATCGGTGTCGATGAGGGTGCCGTCGAGATCGAACAACAGGGCAGAAAGCTTCAAGGGCGTGCTCCGGGAAAATGCAGACCGCGCGCGATCGGCAGCATAAGAAAGGGATAAACAATCAACAGGCTGAAAGCCGCTTCGACCCCGATCCGCGAGGACAACAAGCCCAGCAGGAAAGGCGCCAGCAACAGCGCCACACCCACCGCCTGCGAGGCCTGGGCGCTGATGGCCGAGCTGGCCTGGGGCGCGACACGCATCGCCGAACCGAGGATCAACGGGAAGAAATTGCCCAGGCAGGCGCCCAGGACAAAGATGAACAAGGCTGTCAGCAGCTGGGCCTGGCTGAAGTACAGCACCACCAGGGTGGCGATGGCCCCGAGCATCACGCCGACCAGCAGCGGCAACGGGTTGATGCGGATCAACGCATAACGGCTGGCCAGGCGCCCGCACACCGTGCCGGCAAAATACAGGCTCATCAGCGTGGCCGCGGCCGAGGCGCTGACCTGGACGTGCACGGCCAGGTATTCCGCGCCCCAGAAGCCGACTCCCCATTCCGCGGAAATCCCCAGCAGCACCAAGGCCCACAGGCTCAGTTGCACCCGCCGGGTCATGAGGCTCTGCCCGCTCTCGCTGGCTTGATGGGCGGCGGCGAGTGTCGCCGGGGCGTTCCAGGCACTCAGCGAGAGCAAGGTCACCAGCAGCGCGACAGCGGCGATGCTGCCCGGCACCAGGCGCCACGACAGCCCCAGGCCGGTCATGCTACCCACCAGCAAGGCGCCGCCGAGCACGCACAGCCCGGCGACTATGTGCGCCTCCACCAGCCTCGGCGCGGCCTGCTCGCGATAACGCTCGCCCAGGGCCGCCTGCCCCACCGCCAGCACAAACCCGCCCGACAGGCCCATCGCCCCGGCGGCGAGCAAGGTCAGCGACCAGTGCCCGGCCAGCGCGAACAGACTGCTGGCGATAACCACCGAGAGGCAGGCGATGGTGCTCATGCTCGTCGACCGCACCCGTCGTTCCAGCCAGCGATAGGGCCAGCCAACCAGCGCCAGGCCGGCGGCATAGGCGGCGAAATGCAGGCCGGCCCAACCGAGGTCGAGCGCCAGGGTTTCGCGCAGGAACGGCATGATCGGCCCGAGCAACCCTTGCTGGGCGCCAAACAGACCGAACAGCAGGTAAAGAAACCACGGGCGCGCTTCACGGACCTGGTCCTGGCGGCTGAGCGCTTGACTGGAATCCCGCGCGGCTTCAGCCATGAGCCGTCTCCCGGCTGAACAGCGCCTGCCATTGCCGGCAACGCGCGGCCTTGTCCCGACTGGCCTGCAAGGCCGGCAGCGGTTGCAGCGTTCCGGTCGGATGGGCCTGGCCCGGCACCACCTTGCCATAACGCTGGCTGATCGCCGCCGCAGCAGGCGTGAGCATCCACTGCAACGCCTGCTGCGCATAGGCGGCGTTGGGCGAGCCGGCCCGGCAGGCGAACACCTCGTCCTCATAACAGCGCGCATCTTCGGGCACGCACCAGCGCAGGTGCGGGTGCTGTTCGGCGGCGCGGGTGGCCGCGGTCGACACCGTCACCCCCAGCCAGGCCTGCCCCTGCACGACCGCCTCGATCGGCGCCGTGGAGGAACCGCTGATCGAAGGGTCTTGCCTGGCCACCTGGGCCAGCAGCGCCCAGGCCTGCTCGCCATAATGTTCGAGCAGTGCGCCAAGATGCAGGTAGCCAGCGCCGGAGCGCCCGGGGTCGGGCAAGGCCAGCCGCCCGGACCACTCGGGGCCTGTCAGGTCCTGCCAGCTGGTCGGCACCGCTAGGCCCTCACGGGCGAGGACCTTGGGGTCATAACAGAAGGCCGGGACGAAACCCGACGCCGCGAACCAGCGGCGATCCGTGGCCACCGCGGCGTCCGGCAGGCCGGCGAACTCGATGTCCGTCAGCGGCATCAATTGCCAGGCCAGACCGGGGTCGAGCAAGGCGGTGGCCGCCGTCCCCAGCAACAGGTCCCAGGCCCCGGCGCTGCCGCTGTGCAGGCGTTCGATCAGCTCCGAGGTGGAACAACGGGTCAGGCGCACCGGCATGCCGATGTGCTGGCTGATGCCGGCGATGAATTCGGCCAGCTCGGCATGCTCCATCGAGCTGATGGCGTTGAGCTCAGTCATCGGCGGCCTCCAGCAAACGGTGCAGCTTGGCGTACTGCAGCAGCATGATGGTCTTGCCGTCGCAGATCTCGCCGCTGTCGATCATCGCCAGGGCGCGGTCGATCGGCAGTTCCAGCACTTCGATCTCTTCGCCCTCGTGTTCCAGGCCGCCGCCTTCGCCCTGCTTGTCTTCATCGAAATATTCGCCGACGAAAAAGTGCAGGCGCTCGGTGACCGACCCCGGGCTCATGAAGGCTTCGAACACCTTGCGCACCTCACGGATGCGATAGCCGGTTTCCTCCTCCGTCTCCTTGTGGATGCAGGTACGCGCATCGTCCTTGTCCAGCAGCCCGGCACAGGTTTCGATCAGCATGCCGTCGTGTTCGTTGACGAAGGCTGGGAAGCGAAACTGCCGGGTCAGCACCACCGTCTGCTTGGCCCGGCTGTACAGCAGGATGGTGGCGCCATTGCCGCGGTCGTAGGTTTCCCGGTTCAGGGTGCGCCAGACGCCGTCGCGGCCCTGGAAGTCGTAGGTGGTCTTGCGCAGCACGTACCAGTTGTCCGAGAGCACTTCGACCTGATGGATCCGCACACGGTCCTTGGTGGAGATGGCCTGGTTCATTGACTCACTCCTTGTTCGCTGACAGATGAGTGGCATTGGGCGCAACGCTCAACAGGCGCTCGACCATGCGTGGGTCGCGGTGCTCGGGAGCGGTCATCACCGCGGTGTCCAGGGCGCGGTCGCAACCGCAGGGGCAGGCCCCGGCATGCCGGCCCAGGCGCGTCACGGCTTCGGTCACCAGGCGTCGGGTCAGGTTGAAGGTGTCCGCCATGCGTTGCGCCACCAGCGTGGCGTTCACCGGCTCATGGGATTCGTGCCAGCAGTCGAAATCGGTCGGAATGGCGATCATCGCGTAGCAAAGCTCGGCCTCGCGGGCCAGCTTGGCTTCGGGCATCGCGGTCATGCCGATCACCGTGCCGCCCCACTGGCGGTACAGGTGGGACTCGGCGCGGGTGGAGAACTGCGGGCCTTCCATGACCACGTAGGTGCCGCCGTTGCGCGCCTGGATATCGGCGGCCTCGGCGCTCTCGGCGAGCACGCCGCGCATGCGCGCGCAGACCGGCTCGCCAAAGGGCACATGGCCGACCAGCCCGGGGCCGAAAAAGGTTTTTTCACGCTGGATGGTACGGTCGATGTACTGGTCGATCAGCACAAAGCTGCCTGGAGGCGCGTCGTGGGTCAGGCTGCCCACCGCGCTGACCGACAGCAGTTGCGTGCAACCGACACTGCGCAGCGCGGCGATGTTGGCGCGGGCATTGATCGAGGCCGGCGGAATCACGTGGCCCACGCCATGCCGTTGGACAAAGGCCACGGGCACGCCATTGAGCGTGCCCAGGGTGAGCGGCGAGGACGGAGTGCCGAAGGCGGTCGTGCACTCCACCTGCTGAATGTCCTGCAGGCCTGGCAGCTGTTGCAAGCCGCTGCCGCCGATGATGCCGATACGTTGAACGTGCTGGGTTGGAGTGGAATGGGTCACAGGCTACCTCTCGACTTCAGGGGGGACGGTTCGTGTTCGCTGCACACCAGGCGTTCATAGAGTTCGGACAGGGCCGTGGGCGCATTGCCGCGGGGCAACAGCAACCCTTCGCTGGCGTTGGTGCTGTAGCGCGGTTCGTGGATTTTCAGGTGCCGGTCGATCGCCGGCAGGTAGTTCCAGCGCACGCCGGGGTACAGGGAATGCGCCAGGTGATAGGCGTCGGACGTCGGGGCGATGAACACCCGCACCAGCCAGCCGGAAATCCCGAAGTAATCGGTGGGCCGGCCCGCCAGGTATTCCAGCTCGCGGCGGTTGCGCGCGGTGCCTTCGATGAACCAGCGGTGCTCGGTCAGCAGCGAGATCCAGGCAAAGACCGGATAGGACGTCAGCAACGGCAGCAGCCAGCCGAACAACACGCCTTTCCAGCCGCCGAAGGCGTACAGCAGCGCCGCCACCGCCGCCACACTCAGGCACCGCACCAGGGTGGTCAGGCGGGAATGGTTGAGCAGACTGCTGCGCACCAGGGTGGTGAGATTCACCCAGGCCCCGCGAGGGGTCAGCGGGTACAGCAACAGGCCATAGAAACCGCTGGGCGACAGGCCCGCAACGTAGCCGCCGGCATGCACCCGGGCGCGGTTGGGGTCGAGTTGCGGATGGTTGGGGTGGCGATGGTGCTCCAGGGTATGGGTCTGGTGCCGGCTGCGCATGTCACGCTTGAACATCGGGAACTGGTAGAACAGGTTGCTCAGCCACCACTGCCAGCCATGGTGGCGACACAGGGCGAAGTGCACCGCGTTGTGCCCGAATTCCTGCAACGCGCGCATGCGCCCGCCGCTCCACAGCAGCACGGCCAGCCAGGCCAGCGGCGACGAGTAGATCGATGCCGCCTGCACCGCGGCGACTATATCCAGCCACGTCCAGACAAAGGGCAGCGGCGCGAACCAGGTATCCAGCGGGCGGTAGTACTGCTCCCGCCGCCCCTCCAGGCGCGGTATCAGCTTGAGCAGGCGCAGCACCCGCTGCGCATCCCGGTAATAGAACGCCACCAGCGCGCGCAACAGCAGCGAAACAGCGATCAGGCCAAGCAGGACAATGTGCGCAGTGTCCATGATCAAGCCCCCTCGCGAACGACGGCGCGCCGCTCGTTGCTGGCGTAATGGCCCAGCAATTCGCCCAGCCCGCCGAAGACAGGGGCGTCGGCCTGCCGCAGGCGGTCGATGTCCTGATGGCCGGTGCTGACCAACAGCGGCTTCCAGCCGACGGCCCGCGCCACGTCGTAGTCGTGCAGGGTGTCGCCGATGAACAGGGTGCGCCCGGCCGGTGTGCCGAGCCTCTCCTGGAGCATCAGGGCCTCGGTGGTCTTGCTGGTGGCCTGGTTGTGGCTCAGCCCCACGACATGCTCGAAATGCCCGCGCAGGCCCTTGGCCTCCAGGGTCTGGAGCAGCACGTCGCAATGCGAGGCGGACACGATGGAGACGCCAATACCGGCATTGCGCGCCGCCTCCAGCACCTCGAACACCCCATCGTGCAGCGGACACTGCGCGACATTCGTATCGAAGTGCTCCAGGTAGTGCTCGACGATTTGCGCGAAGGGCGTGCGCTGCAGATCGAACCCCAGGGAGGCGTAGAAATCGGCAATCGGAAAGTCGAACAGCGCACGGTAACGAACGGCATCGATGGGCGGCACCGCATAGCGCTCGCCACAGCGATTGACCGCGCTGACCGCCAGGGCGATGTCGTCGATCAGGGTGCCGTTCCAGTCGAATACCAGGTGTTCGATCCCCGAGAAGTGCAGTCGATCATCGATCATGGTCGGGTTTTCTCCGCAAGAAGGGCGTTGAGGGCGATACGCGAGGCGATCGCCGGTGTGTATAGCTTGCTGGGCTCCATCACCAGGTTGGTCACGCCAATCTGGGTTTCCAGGGCCCGCCGATTGTTCGCCGAGACCTGGCCCAGGCCGGCGCCGTACCAATGATGGAAACGGGTGCGCCAACTGCGCTGGCCGACGGTTTCGGGAAAGCGGAAGTCTTCGGTGGTGGCCATGCTCCAGGCGCCATCGACCACCCCGCACAGGCGGCCCTGCAACTGGCGAAAGCCCTGGCCGTCCTGCAGCAATACCTCGTCGATGTGGCGGTCGATGCAATCGGCCTCCAGCGCGCCGATGGTCATGCCCTGGCTGTATAGCGGGTTCATGCTGCTCAGGGCGTCGCCGACCACCAGCAGCCCGGCGGGCCAGTGCTCGACCCGGTCGAAGTGGGTGCGGCGGCTGCCGGGCATCTTGAAGGTATGGACCGGCGACAGCGGCTCGGCGTCGCGGATCACCTCATGGATGTCCGGCACCGGAAGCGCCGCCAGCGCCTGCAGGAACTCCTGCGGATCGTTGCCGGGAAAGTGGCCGAACCAGCCACCGGTGGTGACCATCCAGCGGTCGCCTTCGATCGGGCTGATCACCCCCATGGAGCGCTGCAACGGCGCCTTGGGCAGCACCAGCAGCACTTGCCACTGCTCGGCATAGGCCGGAAGGCGCCGGTAGATGCGCGACGCATAACCCAGCTCGGTCTTGACCACGCTGGTCTCGACCTCGCCGAAGCCGGCCTCTTTCAGCCACGTCGGCAACCGCGTGCCACGCCCGCTGGCGTCGACCAGCAGGTCGCAGCGCAGCGTCCGCTCGCCATGGCCATCGTCGACGGTCACCGCCTCGACCCGCCGGGAAGGATCGGCCCCGGTGAACTCGATCTGTGTGACCCGGGTGCTGGACAGCACCTCGACATTCAGCACGCCGAGCAAGGCCCGGCGCAGCTGGTTGTCGATCAGGCGCCGGCTGCAGTAATGGGCATAGATGCCACTGCGGTAGCGGTTTTTCCAGCGCCCGCCCTGGTACCACTTCACGTCGTGACCCAGGTCGGCCACTTGCGCGCCCCCCTGCTCCAGGGCGCTCAGGGTGCCGGGGAAGATGCCTTCGATGATCTGCTTGCCGCGCAGCAGCAACAGGTGGACGTGATGCTCCTGGGGCAGGCTCTGGCGCGGGCCGGTCTCGTCGAAGAAATCACTCTTCTCGATCACCGTGACCCGCTGGAAACGCCGGGCCAGGACCGCGGCCGTCAGGCAGCCCGTCACGCTGCCGCCGATGACCACGGCATGTCGACCGCCCACGGCGGTATCAGGCTGGGGAGTAGTCATTGAGCACCTTTGCAATGTATGCCAGGTCGTCGTCCGCCAGGCCCGGGTGCAGCGGCACCGTGGTCAGCGAACGCAGCAACCGGGCGGCGTTGGGGCAATCGCGGCGGTACTGCGCCAGCAGCGGCAACTGGTACAGCGGCTGGTTGTCGTACTTGCCGATGTCCGATGGGATGCCATGACGCTGCTGGTAATGCACCAGTTCACGCCCATCGTGCCCCACCGCCTGCAACAGCAAGGCATAGGCGTTGGCCTCTCCACCGGGGGTCAGCGGCAGTTCGCGGAGCGCCGGGTTGTCCAGTTGCTCCAGCAGCCGCCGGCGGTTGTCCTGGCGCTGGTGCAGACGGCTTTCCAGCTGCCGCGAACGCGCCAGCCCGAGGGCGGCCTGCAGGCCACCGAGCTTGAGGTTGATGCCCAGGGTTTCGCCGGTGAGGTTGCCGAAGCGGGTGTAGGCCCGGATACGGCTGGCGCGCTCGTCGTCATCGGTCATGACAAAACCGCCCTCACCGGTGGACATGAACTTGCAGTCATGGGTGCTGAAGCAGCTGATGTCGCCATGCTGCGCCAGCCAGCTGCCGTTCAGGCGCGTCAGGTGCGCGTGGGCCAGGTCCTGGATCAGCGGGATGCCGGCCTGGCGCGTGGTGGCCCAGGAGGTGTGCGAGGCGATCGGATACCCCCACATCGGCACCTCGATCACCGCGCAGGTCCGCGGGCCGATGCAGCGTTGCAGGTCATCCGGGTCGAGCCCGAAGCTGTCCGGCGCCACATCGCAGAACACCGGGACCAGGCCCAGGGACAGAATCGGCAGGACGGTGCAGATCGGGCACGTGGGCGCGACTATCACTTCGTCCCCCGGCTGGAAACGCACGCCGGCCAGTGCCGCGGTGACCGAAGCGGCCCCCGACGACACGGCGATCACGTGGCGCACGCCGTACAGCACGGCGAGCGCGGTCTCGTAGTCCTCGACGATCTGCGAGGTGCCGGTCAGCCCTGTCGCCAGGGCGCGTTGCAGCTCGGGCACATCGTCGGCGGTATCGTGGCCGCACTTGTCCGCGATGACCCGGGTGGGTCGGGAGATAGCCTGGTTCATGGCGCCACCTTCCTGCCGACCATGTCCCACACCTCGGCATCGGCGAACACCCGGTCCACCATGCGCCGGAAGTTGGGGAACATCTTCAGCTCGGCAGTTTCCTGCCGGCTGAAGAAGCGCGCGTTTTCCACCTCGCGCTCCGGCGGGCAAGCCCGCAGGTCGGTGGCGGTGAGGTAGATCAGGTCCAGGTGGTAATGCGGCCCGCGCTTGTCATCGATGAACTCGCAGAGGATCCGGTAAGGCTGGTGCAACACCGTGACATCGGTCTCGGCATCGGCCAGTTCCAGGTCACGCTCGCCCAGCAGGGCGGCGTGAATCCCGGTTTCCTCGTAGATCTCGCGCAGCACCGCCACATCAGGGGTTTCCCCCTGTTCTATATGGCCGCCCGGGTACAGCCAGACCCCCAGCTTGCGATGGTGCAGCAGGAGCATCTTGCGGTCCGGATTCAACACGAACGCCGAGGCCGTGAAATGCCGGTCCAGGGTCGAACGATCGGGAACGTCCGTCATCATGGCGCACCGTACTGGTTGATCCGTTCGGCCATGTAGTCCAGTTCGGCGCGGGTGATGTCCGGATGGACCGGGATGGTGGTCATGCTGGCCAGCAGCGCCTCGGCGTTCGGGCAGTCGTTGCGGTACTGGGCCAGCGCCGGGAACTCGTAGAGTGCCTTGCAGCCGTAGCGCTTGATGTCCGACGGGATGCCCGCCTCGTCCAGGTAATCGATGAAGGCCCGGTTGTCGGCGAAGTGCAGTTCCAGGTTGAGGAAGTAGTAGTTGGTCCGTCCGCCCTCGATGATGACCTTTTCCCGCACCTTGCTGTGGTCGAGTTGCTGCAGGAAGTAGGTGGCATTGGCGCGTCGTTGCTCGATCTGCGCGGCCAGCGAATCCAGGCGATTGGCGCCCAGGGCGGCAGGCAGCGCGGCCAGCTTGTAGTTGAGGCCGAAGTCCTTGCCGTTGAGGTTGCCGAAGCGGCTGTAGTCGCGGCAGCGCTGGGCCAGTTGGTCGTCGTCGGTGAGGATGAAACCGCCCTCACCGGTGGCCAGCGGCTTGCGTTCATGGGTGCTGAAGCACGACAGGTCGCCATAGGCCGACAGTGGCCGGCCGTTGAGGGTGCTGCCATGGGAATGCGCGAGGTCGAGGATCAGCTTGATCCCCAGCTCGCGGGTCAGGCCTTGCAGCTCATCGACTTCGGTGGGGTAGCCCCACATCGGAATATCGATGATCGCCCGGGTGCGCGGGGTGATGCGCGCCTTGATCGATTCCGGGTCGGCGCCGAAACCGTGACGGCGGGTGTCGACGAAGATCGGGTTGGCGCCAGCGGCGATGATCGGATAGATGGTGCACAGCGGGCAGCTCGGCGTCAGCAGGACGTCGTCGCCGGGACCGACGCCGGCGGCGTAGATCGCCACGCTCAGGGCCGCGCCACCCGAGGAGACCGCGATCGCATGCCGCGCCTCGAACCAGGCCGCCAGCTTGGCCTCGTATTCGCCCACCACATCGCTGGTGCCGGACAGCGGCCGTTCCAGGGTGTTCTGCAGGGTCAGCAGATCGTCGGCGTACACCGGACGGTACTTGTCGGAAACAGAGATGCGGGCGGCGCTGGAGAGATTAGAGGACATTGGTCTGGGCTCCGAGAAAGGCTGGGGACTTGGCGGCATGGGTGGAGTGGAGGGCAAGCACGGGGGCGACATCGGCGCGGGCGCTGTCGGCATGACAGATCTGCTCGATCACCCGGAAGGTCGGCAGCAGGCTCTCGAAGCTGGCCTCGTAAGGCGAACGGTTGCGCACCGCGTCGAAGAACTTCTCCAGTTCGCCGAAATAACCGCTGCGCTCATAACCCGAATCCAAAGGCCCTGGCTGCCACGCACCACGCCAGCGCTTGGCGGTACCGGTGGCGCTGGTGCCATGCACTGGCTCGTGCAGGGTGATGTTCCACAGGTTGTTGAGCTCGACCATCATCGAATTGGAGCTGACGATCTTCATGTCGAATTCGAAGTACGGGAACATCGTCCCGCTCAGCAGGCTGACCGTCGCGCCGGAGCTGAAACCGAGCTCCAGGCTCACCAGCAACGAGTCCTCGTGGCGTTGCACCCGGGATTCGATATCGCGTAATTCGCCGCCGCCGAAGGTCACGCCAAGGTCGATGGTGTGAATCGCCTGGGCCAGCAGGAACGAACGCAGGGTGGAGTCCAGCCCCCACAACGGCGCGGTGGGTTTGCTCGCATAGTGGTTGAGCTGGATGTGCACGACCTTGCCGAACTGCTCGGTGCGCGTCATATCACGCAGCTGGCGCATGGGCTTGGCATATTTGAAGTTCATGCCCACGCCGGTGACCACCTGGGCCTGACGAGCCGCGCCGATCAGGTATTCGAGCTCGGCGAGGGTGAAGCACGGCGGCTTCTCGACGAAGACATGCACGCCCTTGGCCATTGCCTTGATCGCCAGGTCGCGGTGCGCCTGGGGCGGGCACGCCATGACCACCGCATCCAGCGCAGCGGTATCGAGCATCTCGTCGAAGTCGTCGGTGATCGCGACCTCGGAAATGAAACGGTGGATTTGTCCGGCGCGGGTCAGGTCGCTGTCGCACACGGCGACGATGCGAATATCCGGCATTTGCAGAAGCGTGGGCAGCAGGTTTTCTTGCATCTGCGCGCCGAGGCCGACGATGCCAACTCTGAGAACAGTCATAACCATCTCCATCCTGGAAAAGTGGGTACTGCGTCATGAAAAGGTTGGACGAACGACTACACGGGATCCGCCTCGGGTCACCTGCGGGGTGAGCCGATCCGGTCCGACATTCGCTTCAATCGAGGCAGGATTGCCTCAGAACAACGGATCACCTTTACAGAGTCCGTTCGGGCTGTTGCCCAGGGTCATCCGGGTAGAACACCCGGATGTTTCACGCCACACGCCGACACCCGCTTGATGACCAGAAGTCACCAAGGTGCGGCGAGCAGAATGGATATGACCGCGCAGGCGGCAGGTATGAGGGGAGGCAGGTCGAATTGGCTGCCAGTCACTGTGAGCGACCTGGCCGAAAGCCTTGACCAGAGAATCAGGTCTTCGTTGGAAAACCGAATAACGACCGAAATGACGATACGCATGCATGGCTGAATCATCCTTGAAGCAATAAATCTATCCCTTGTTATGCAGAAGCTCATGTTCCGTGAGCCCTTGCTTGCCACACACCTCATCAATGTGTGGCTTGGATGTATAGATCAGGCTTTTTCGGAGCGCAAATCAGTTGCTATATCGTTTCATCATATTGTTTTGAACAATCCGGACATAAGGCAACGGGCCATATAGGCCCGTTGTCACCATCGTCGAACCGCCGGGAAAAATTGAAACCGGATAATCAAATCCGTCTCACCAGAAGCCCGGGCCTCGAGCTGAGAGGCCTGGATGCACTTGGCTTGCCTAGTCCCCTGACATGCGGCCGGATACGCACGGGCGATGAAATTTGATCGTTGTTGAGGATTATTGATTCGGATTATCCAGCCACTCCGGGCAGCATCCACCACGCATTGAGCGACAGGCAAGCATCCGCTTCGCGTAGCTCAGGTCGGTGCCGGGGGCCAGGTCGGAACCTGAATGACAACGTTCATCACTTGGGAACAGAACACATGTGCATGTCGAATAAATGGATCGTGGGAATTGCCTTGAGCTGCATATTCCAGGTCGGATGTGTCTCGAAGGTGGCGCAGCAAGAGCAATATTCGGGCTTCCTCGCCAATTACCAGGGACTGGAGGAACACACCACGCCAAGTGAACAGAAGGTGCTGCGCTGGGTGGCGCCAGGGTTCGATCCTCACGCCTATTCCACTGTCGTGTTCAAGCAGGTAGAGCTGTATCCAGCGCCAAAACCGACCGAGCGCGTCAACCTGCAAACCCTGAAAGACCTGCAGATCATCGCCAGCAACAGTGTCAGGAACGCATTCGCTCCCACCTACAGGATCGTCTCGAATGCGCAGCAGGCACCGGCCCATTCGCGGACATTGATCTTGCGGGCGGCTATCACCGACGTCAGCGCCAGCAACGAGGGCATGCATTGGTATGAGGTCGTCCCCATCGCCGCCATTGTCGGGGCAACCCAGGCAGCCACCGGCCATCGCGATCAGACGGCCGAGTTGTATCTCGAAGCCGACCTGATCGATGCCAAAACCGGTTTGCCGGTAGCCAAGATGGTGCGCAAGGTGTTCGGCGAGACCTTGAAAAACGCCAGCCAGCCGATAGTCGCCAACGACTTCAAGGTCGCCTTCAAAAGCATGACCAACGACATGCAGACACTGCTTTCCAGGCAGTGACAACCGCGGGATACCCAGCGCAAACCTTGCATTGCCTCGAAAGGCCTAGGGTTTCAGAACGACAGTCACGCTGCGCCTGCCAAAAAAAGCCACCAGGCCAGGCAACGACGTCCAACGAGAGTCCGACTTGATGAAAATACTGAGTTTTACCTTATCGGCCTTTGTATTGCTCGCCAGCTCCGGTGCGTTGGCGGCAACGGTAGTTCCCCTGAAAGGCCAGACTTCCCAGACGATCCAGCAAGACACCAGTGCCTGCCAGTCGCAGGCCAATGCTCAGTTCCCGATACAAAACACTGTGCCTTACGGTGGCCGGATAAAAGGCGCGACTACCGCCGCCATCGCCGGGGCCACTGCTGCGGAGGTTCGGGGCCGGCAACATGAAAACGTCTATGACCATATCGACGACGATATCAAGCAAGACTATCGCCAGAACCATGCCCGCAGCGCCGCGACGGCCGGCGCAATGATCGGCGCATCGAGACAGCGCCAGGAACGCAGACAGGACCTTAAAAGCACCGAGCAAAACGTCACTGCCAACAACTCCGTGTACAGCAGTTGCCTGCAACAGCGTGGCTACAACGTTCAGCCTTGATCCAGCCGTTCCTTTACAAGGCACAGGCATTCTTGATGCAGATTGTGAAATCGATCCAACGTGCTGCACTGGAATGCCTGCAAGTTCATCCTTCCCCCTGAAGTAATGCCACTCTTCCCTTCTCCCTCCAGCCTGCCCCTCTGTTCAACTCTTCGCTTCAATACGCGGCGCGGATATCGCCGGGTCGCAAGCTTGTGCTTGAACAACGAGCCGTCCGATACTCTGCCCTGCAGTTTTCGGATGGCGCAGATGACTCGTACTGAGCATCATCATGACCTCCGATTAAACCCCGTGGATTACCCTTGCCTGATTCCAGTGAGACTTTTGATGGGTTGTTCCAGCATTGTCCAGTGACGCTCTCTGCACCTTGCGTGCTTGCCCACACATAGCCGTTCATCTCCCCGACAAGCATGTATTGCCTCAGATCCAGCCCAGCAAAGCCGTCCCTATACTCAGCCAGAACCACCTGAACGGAGGATTCGCATGCGCTACGCCTTCAAGTTGAAAAATGATTCCATGGTTCTTTTCGACCCGGATACTGCCTTGCTCTCCATCACGACACCTCATGGAGATGTTCAAAACTCCACGATAGGCAGAGCTGAATCGCGTCTACTGGGTTTGCTGCTTATGGAGCCGGGGCAGACTAAAAGCCGTGAGGAGATCATCGACTACGCCTGGAATGACCGAGTGGTCGCCTCCGGCAGTTTGAACCAGGCCGTTTTCTCACTTCGAAACATTCTCAACGACAGTCGAGATCACGAGATCTTGATGACGGTTCCTCGAAGAGGATATTGCTTCAACCGTCATTATGTAGTCGATGCACCGACAGACTTGCCGACGCCTTCAAATGAAGCCGCGCAACCTACCGTACCCGTCATTGAAGAGCGTCCACCCAGCGCAAAAGATCATCTTCCGCTACCTTCAGAAAAACCCATAAAGCCAACTCGCATAACAAAAGCCCAGTTGATCGGTTATCTCTTGACCTTGGGAGTCTGTGCCTTTACGGGTTTCCACACCACCTTCGACACGCCGAAAATAGAAGTTTCCAGCATAAAACAGAATGAACTGGTCATCCATGCAGTCGCCAACAGTGTCGCCGAGGCTCAATCGCTGAGAGATCTTTCGGCTCAACAGGTTCAACAGTTTTCGCCGAACTTGAAAGGCCAGGTCTGGTTGAATCTCGCTAAATCAAACTATTCCGTTTCGTGCGTCCGCCCGGATCTAAGCACTGCAAACCTACAATTGAACAGCGAACAGAAAGACCTCGCACTGATGATCCGGCAATGTTTGGAAGCCACCCTATGAAGCCAACAATATCGTCAACCGCTCATTGGATAGTGCTTGCGATCATCAACGCCGCCTGTATTTTTTTACTGACTTATTCGCCATCTCATTACATGGAAAACACCAGCTATCAAACCATCACTCGACAATGGCTCGAAGATTCGAACCAGCTCAATACGGAGGAGTACCTGACTATCGGACACGGTCGACTGACCCAAACCATGCTGGAAAGCCTGAACGGAAAGATTCGTAACGCTACTGTATCGGCGGATGTTATCCGAGAGAGCAAGCATCACTTTCAGATAAAAATCAGTACCGTGAAACTTAGCCAGGATAACGAGCTATTCGCCATCGAAAAGACACCTGATCTCTTTTTCAAACGCCAATACGTTCTGCAAGAAGGCGCTGTTCTAAACTACGAATTGATCCCTACCACCGATAAAAACACCCTGTGCGTTTATGTGCACGAACTGAGCCGCTTGCGCTGCATGAGTCACTAGGGCCTCCCAGGGCTGTCACATAAGTTTGACCAGACGACAGGGCCTGATGCGCTCTTGTTCTGCCTAACGCTGATTCAAACAGAAAAATAATAATCACTGATTTGAATCAGACGTTCCTTCCCCTTCAAGATCTCTCCACTCTGGCGTTCAGAGCCGTGCCTGTTGTCACTCGGCACAAAACCGGCTCCACGTCCCTCTCATTCGAACACTCACCTGGGTGCCAGATGAAAACATACATTTTTTGCGAGTCGTCAAATCGATGATAACCAGAATCTTGGCAGTTCTATCTTTAGCTGCAATATCCTTTCATTCGGTGGCGCACGATGAATACTCTGCCGGCAGCACGGAAATCGAACTCTACCAAATAGAATTGAGTCCGAATGAGAAACTAAAGTTGTCGCAACTGAACATCTACTTTGAGAATGAATACCATGACGAAGACGGGGCGATCGATCTTCCCCCTCCTTCCCCAGCACAAAATACCATTAGTGATATTCACGACTTTTCGCTAATCGCACTTTGATCATGATTACTTACGCGCTGACTCTGTGTCCTGCCTGAAAACTCATTAACAAGGAGCGCATATCGATGCTGCTGAAAAATCTCGCAACCGCACCCTTTGGTTTAGTGTTTTCTCTCAAGGACAAGGACAAGGAACTTTACAGCGCCGACCTGACGCGCATTGAAAACAGCAAAAAGACGCAGGGCAATGAAAAGTCCAGTTATAAAATTTGCACAGGCTATCTAGCCAATGATTATTTTGCCTTTGATGTAGCGGCCATCAGTCCAACACGTCAGAAAACGGTAATCTTTGGTTCACAAACAGCGCCATGCAAACTTGAAAACCTGAATTTGCCATCGAGCGAAAAGTACGTTTTTTCAGCAGCCTTGGAGCTTGTGCCGAAGTCATTGACATCGACGCCTGAAAAAAACGCTTAGCCTGAATTACCCACATCGACTTTTTCCAACTCGAGGGAATAAGTGTGCACTTTCGATTAAACGCACTGTCACTCAAACAGAAAATCTTCTTTTGCCTTGCCGCCTATTTATGTGGCGTAGCCTTAGCCTGGTTGATTGACGGTTAATAACGGCGTCCAGGCCGGATCCCGCCAAGTCAAATCATATTATTTCGGACTCGACAGCAACTAGCACACTGGCTTCAGAGGCTGTGTTATTGGCTGAAGAACGCCCTGCTCATGGGCTGGTGAAGTTACGCAAAGACATCAGGCAATGACTTTTATCAGTCTTCGCGATCACTCGAATTCTCAGTACCCCTCTCACAATCGACAACCTGTAGAAGGACGCCGCTTCACATGCTATTTCACAACCTTGGCTTCGTTTCACTGCTTTCGCTACTGTCTTTTCAGGCATTGGCTGACGACAAAGGCCTGTATCTTGGAGCAGGCGTAAGCAATATCGAAACCGACAAATCCCATCTGAGCGATGAAGACTATAGCTACAAGGTTTTTGCAGGCTATCGTCTCAACGGTTATCTGGCCTTCGAGGGCGCCTTCGTGGATCTCGGCCAATTCAAGGACAAGAATCTCGATTTCGATGGTAAATCCGTTCAGGCCAGTGCCCATCTCGGCTTCCCGCTGGGACAACGGGTGCGAGTTTTCGGTAGTGTCGGTGCTCATGCCTGGGATGCCGACGGTAATGCCAGTGATGATGACACCGGGGTGAATCTGACCTACGGTGCCGGCGTTGAACTTGATGTGTTTCGCAACATCGGTATCCGCGCCGAATATGAAGTACTCGAGGTCGGCGACATCAACCTGAATCAAACGACGGCATCGGCGTTTATTCTCTGGTAATGCCAACATGAATCGAGCGGCCATACTGGCCGCTCAAACCATCATCCTCGTCGGACTTGCCAGCCACGATTGCAAAGCAACCTGAACGACGGCAAACCGGTCGAACCGGCGCTGGCAAACCAGTCAAATGCCCGCGTGCGAAAAGCACGAAAAAGCGATTGGGAGCCAGCGCGCGAATAGCCCAGCATGACCCGGCGCCGGAACGACACTCAATTCAGACACCGGGGTATATCTGTTGGGGGCTCACAATATAGTTTGACACAGAGCCCAACGTAATTCGCGGCTTCCAGCGCTGGGACCTACCACTGCGAGCGAAACATAGTTTGACACAAACAGACGCCCACATCGAAAAAGGCGCTCCGCGGCGCGCAATATAGTTTGACACAACTAGCGACAAGCCCGCTCAAAGCTACCTCATCAATCCTGAAGGTTACCCGTAGCCGGCCTATTCGGAGTTTCCCTGGACAGGATATGGCCGGGGTTGACCTTCTCGGAGCTTCCCTTACTGCAGGAAGGGCACGACCAAAGCATCTGGTATCAATGCAATCGCCGCTACAGGGCTGCCAGAAAACTGAGGGTTCGGGCTTGTGACTTGCGTTGGAGCGCTCCAGGTGTGTCCATCTGACGAAGTTTGTTCATGAGTTTCTCCTTGAGTTTTTTGTAAATCCAAATACAACATGTGAAACTCCGGCTGAAGAGCCCGGATATCTGCCTTCTGGATTGATTTCCAATAGATGGATCATGCTGCTCTATAGCGAATCATAAAGACCTCCTTGTTTAGCTGAATGAATATGTCAGCATCGGCCAAGAATATAACTAGCCCTACCTCGTACAGTTGACCGATGTTCTGAAGGGCCTGCTCGGCCGACCATGATCCGTACGCCTACTTGAAGGACGTACTCACGCTCCCGCCCGCTTACCCAAGTACGCAGAGGCCACTTATCCGCCTCTTAAATGGTTGAAATAATTGTTAACTGCTGCACAACCAGTCATCTCCCGTCATGCAGCAGTAATACCAGCGTTAACCCATAAGAACGAAGTTCATAATCTCACCAGTAATGGGACTGGTGAGGGCCTGGGCGGGAGCATTTGCCGCAGCCTGGCCAGCCGCTTCGATGGCCATATTGCGGATATCTCCTGTGGTGGGCAGCCCGACGAAAGCCAATGCCCCATTGACGGCTGCTAGGGTGTCGTTTATTTCGGTGCCAGTTGAGGATTGGATCGTCGTAGTAGTAGCAGGTACATACACAACATTGGTCGTTGGCTGCGGGGAGGACCAGTTCGATCCGTCTGATGTCGAGGTGTAGTAGATCACACCAGGTGGATTCACGCTCGGAGTCGACCCCCAGGAAGGGCTGCTCATGAAGAACACGTAGAGCACTCCATTGAACTCGACGGGGTAGACGAACTGGGCAACAAAGTAAGGAACAACACCATTAGTCTGCGCCTGGAAGGTTGCCGTCGAGCCGATAGTGTTGAGGCCAGACCAAGTCGTGCCATCGTACGTACTGAAGGAAACTGGGAAGTTGGTATACGGGGTTCCCTTTCCGCTGCTGTCGCCGGTGTATCCACCCGTTTTGGTTACGTAGAACACATACAGCGTGTCATTGAAAACAATGGCTCGGGGCGGGGTTCCAGGATCAATACCATTAATCGTCTGGGGATCAGCCATTTGGATACCATGCCACTCGCTGATGATCGTCGATGAAATATTCGGCACGGGGTACTGAGTCCACGTGCCGTTGGCATAGGTGCAATATTGCAACGCGACTGCGTCTCCACCGACAGCTCCGGAGCTTCCTGCGGCTTGATAGAAAACATACGGTTGAGCTGTCCCACTCCCGGATGCAAAGGAAACGGCAGATGGGGATAGCGACATGAATCTATCGGCGTTGCTTCCCGCTGGGACAACCTCGTTGACGCTGCTCCAACTGCCTGAAGGGCTCATCGATGCGTAATATAAGAAGCCCGAGTGATTCGAACCCTGCCAGAAGACATATAGCTGGTTAGGATCGCTTGGAAAATCGAGGGGCGGCATAGCGACGACAGCCACGTTGTCATTAGTGTAGATGTCGCTACTGATTTGGCTGGGGCTCGACCATTGCAAACCATAAGCGCTATTGGTTGAAGAGGGGCTGGCGTATGTGCCATCGATGGTTGTGTATTGGATGTAACCGCCTGTGGCCGCAGGCCAGAAGACGTAAAGCAACTCGTCGCCCGAGGAGTCGGAGGAGGGGAATGTCGCCGCAATCGGCAGCACTGACGATGAGGGGGAAACACTGGCTGCAGCCGCTTCTGCGATTACAGTATTCCAACTCCAGCATTTCACATCGAAGGTGCGACTGAAGAACAGTTGGTTATCGGCGGTGATCGACCAGCCCTTGAAGGGTGAATAGTTGGAGGCATCTACGCCTTGGGTTACACACCACAGGTTGTTGTCAAAGGCTACGACCGACGGTCCTGTACTGCAGTTCATACGGCTGATCTGGGTGGCGGGTGCAAGCTTCATAGGAACCGTCTCCGCGGTCTGGGTAGTAACCTCGGGGAAGATATCGTAGTAAGTAGTCCCGTCATGCTGGTACATCAAATAGATTTGTCCATTCGCGACGCAGGCTAGAACCCCCTTGGTAGTCACGGTCAAGCTTGGACTGGTCTCAATTTGCCCCCACGTTGTGCCGTCGAGCGAGTAGCTACATTGTAGTGTGCCGGCGTCGTTACTGCCGGAACTCACCCAGAATAGGTACAATACGCCATTAAAAGTCACAATTGCCGGCGAGCAGGCGCTCGACACAGATGAAGCGCCAGGGATGTTCTGCGCACTCCCAGTCGCTATATTCGTGAGGTAGTTGATCGCCCCGCTGCCTGTATTGAAAAATACGTAGGGCGTACCATTAAACGTGACTGAAGCCGGAGAGTTAGCCATGGATATAAAGTTTCCATCACCGCTGAGGAAGCTGGAATTTTGCCCATAAGCGTCCCCAGCGTTATAGCCCACTGCTGCGATTGCTGGAGTGCCAAGGTCAACATTTTGAGCATCAGCAGTTGGCAATGGAACCTGCATGTAGGCCAGAGCCCCAGAGGTGTAGTTTAGTTCAGGAGAGCTTTCCAAGTATGTGCTGTTATAGAAAACGTAGATGTTGCCGTTAGCAATCGTTGCACTTGGAGCACCCGTCATCGCCGGGTAGTAGACATTATTAACGCCGCCATCGGAAGTGGTTTGATCCATGCAGAAAGCCCCCTCCATTAAACATCCTTGCGACGTACTCATGGGCATACATGTGCAATAGCCTATCTGTCCAGCGTTGGTGCCACTATTGTTGTGGTAGATATAGAGATACGAGACGCTGCTGAAAGAGTTGTAGTACATCATGGCGTTTGCCCAGCCATCGATGGTCTGGACCGTTGTGGTGCCAACCGGGGACCAAGACGAACTGCTTATATCATGAACGATATAGGCGAGTACTCCCGGGCTTGACGCTAATTGGAAGAAGATATTCAGTTTCCCGGAGCTCTGTAGCCAGTAGCTGGAAGGTGAATCGGTGATGAAGACGCCGGACACGGCCGCCTGCGTCCAGGACGTGCCGTCGGAACCTAAGAGGCAGTACATCAGCGGCACGCCACTACCGGAATCAATACCGCCGTAGAACACGAACAGTTGGTTGTTACCGGACGAGTCGGTGCATGCGCATGCCGATGGCGTTCCAGAAATGATGGCCGAAGAGGTCACTCCCTTCGGGACGATCTGAGTCGATGTTGACCACGTTCCAGTCGAACCGGAAAGGCAAGAGTAGAAAAGCGCACCGGAACTGCCTTCCCCCTGATAGAACACATATAGGTCGTTGTTATATACCGTGGCCGTGGGAGACCCAGTTAGTTGCACGCCGTTCACTGCATACGGTGTGCACCAACCCAAAGCATCACTATCAGTTACGTTCGGAGTAGATGTAGTGCAATAGAGCTTGCCGCTGGCGGTGTCCTGATAGAACAGATAGACCAAGCCATTGAAGTAGGCCAAGGCCGGCGATCCAGTGGCTGTGGTGCCGGAAATTGGGAGCGACGAGTTGGTAAAGGACCATTGTGTTGGTCCGCCGCTGCTCGCAAAAATTCCCTTCGCCGTGTTCACCGCCACAATACCAATCGAGCCAGTGCTTTCCGTAATTGGGAGTACCGCGGGCGAACCGGTGACGGAGGGAAATTCATTTCCCGGCTCTACGACGGCAGGCAGCGTAGCCCCCGGGGTCCACTGCCCATTTTCGTATACCGCATACTGAAATGCTGACGTAACGCCGGTCCAGTTGGAGTCAAACGAAGAATAGAATAGCCAGGGTTGAGGCGCTGAAAAACCCGGTAGGTCAACTGCAAGCAGAAACGCCCCGCCTGGTCCGACAACGTTGCCATCGCTCCCAGCTCCGAGTGGAGTAGCTTGCGAAGTACCTGTACTGTCACTCATGGATGATACAAATGCCGCCAATGACCCTAGGAGGGCAGTCTCATTGGGAATGTTGCCGGTTGGATAGACGTTGTTCAACCCATTAATTATGGAAGTGAAATAGATATCCGATGTAGATGCCATGCTGTTATTGAATGATTCGGGCGGAAATGTCGCTAGGGTTGAACCGTATCTATCATCCATTGTTTTGCCATTTGACAGTGTCGACGCTGAACTCCAGGAAGTCCCATCGAAGGATACGTAGCCAGTAGAGAAGCCTTGATATCCTGCTGGTCCATAGCTTTGATAGAATACATAGAGGAGTGGGTCGGGTGCACCCGGCGGGGTATGAACGATGGCGCTGGAAGATAATACACAAATAGTTGATCCGTTAGCGGAAACAACCGGAACTGTTACGGGAGAGCCAAACCCTCCCGCTGAGTCGGGATAAGCAATGTAGCTTGGCTGCTCACTATTTTCATCCACATAGAAAAGAAGTATCTGCTCTGTGTCAGACCCAGGCGCTGAATAAACAACTGGTGAGAGCTGTCCAGTCCCAATGTTTGGGCCAATACCATTGGGGGCGAGATCAGTCCATGTCTGTCCATCGGACGTTGTAACGCAGCCAATTTCCAAGCTTGACGAATAGGACTCGAAATTCGTGCCAGTCTTCGCATAAAACAGGTACAGTTGAGGAGCTTGCTCTCCGGGCGGAGTGAAGACAACAGGATATACACCCCAGGTACCACCCACGATATAACCATTTTGACAAACCATAGGGACGTTGATGATGGGGATTTGCGTTGGCTGAGACCAAGACCATGTTTGACTGCTAAAGATGTTGTAGTAAATAAGTCCGGTTTGCCCCTGGCTTCCCGGTTCGCCGCCATAGAACGCATAGACATTACCACCGAACATCACGGCCGAGATGGCGGTAGACGGTTGACTCGGTAGAGGACCGGTCATTGCGCAGAGCTGATCCGCACTGAGAATCCCGTATTGCCTGGCGCTATAATAAGGGTAACCTCCAACACCGTCGTCTGGGGTATACAACGACTGTCCCTGGAAGAAGCTGTACATCGTAGTTCCATTAACTACGAGCGAGGGAACTGAATATACATTCCCAATGCCAGGTATATCCGCATAAGGCGACCAGTATAGCTCTTGCTCAGTGTTGATTTGATTGATCCCGGTACTGACGGCATCACCCGTTACGTTTCCGAAAAAGTCAACGGCTATATCAGACCAACCTTTGTCATTTGTACCCAGCGCAATTCCGTAGTTGACTGCCCGCAGGATATTTTTGGTTGCTTTGTAGATAATAGGCATAAAAAGTTCCTTCTTTTAATCAATTGTGATTAATAGTCGATAGTTAAGTAATGTTGCTTCGGCAATCTAGCGTGCAGGCGAAAAGATCAAAGTGTTACGTCACCTTCAATCACAGAGTCTGCCTACCATGATCCGTACATCTACTTCCGGGGTGTACTTACCGTACCCACCCGTTACCACTCTCTTTGCGCATGATTGATGCGGTCCTCGACGAACACTGTTCAGAGGTCGATGAACAAGCCCATGTCCAATGCACTGATAATGCGAGGGCGTGCAGCCGTCTGAGCCCCAGTACACAGAGGCCACTTATTCGCAGTGCTGCGAATAAGCAGTGGCCAGCCGTATGTTGTATTGATTCTTTGCGTAATCGGGTCCGTTGTAGGCCGCTGCAAAAACGGCCCAGTCCTTCGTCCTCAACGCGTCGCGGAATGGAGGTCGATCGATGAACTGCACGAATGCCGCCAGCTGTTCATCTGCTCCCGCACGATGTGCTTCGGCGAAGTCGCGCACTGTCGAAAAGCCGCACGCGGGATAGTTGAAGCCCATCAGCTGGAACGTCCCCCAACTGGCGGACTCCAATGCCGCGTCGTGGTCCAGGGCCATAGCGGCATTAAGCCTGGCCCATTCTCCTTCCAGCGAACCGGCATACTTGGACTTGTCCCAGTGCGGATAACTCAGGTCGGGAGCAGTGGCATCGAAGTGCCCGCTCGTAAGTCGGTGAAAGATGTGCCCTTCGAAGAGCACCTTCGGTTCATTGGACGGCGGTGGAAGGAAGCCGGTGCCAGCCGACTCAACGCTGGCGACAGCCTGCAAGCAGGCGACTTCCACGCCAAGATTCCGTGCCGATGCGGCCCATGCCTGATCCGAGATAATTAGACTCATGCTTGTTTCCTCTAAGGTAGTGGTGCGGGTGAACTCGTGCTGTTGCCGCTGGAATCGCGCGGCGCAGTGGCAACAGGCAGATTGAGGGTGGCTGACGTCTGTGGAGTCCCCGAGGGTATTGACAGCGTGTACTGGGCCGGAGGCAGGTACACGGTCTTGTCGGGCAGGTTGAACTGATAGTGATGGAAGAGCGTGGCGCAGATCAGTCCTGCTCCCAGCACAACCAGAACGATGCCGGGAGAGGACGTGTTCAGCGCTACCTTCAATTGCGGTGTTTCTCCGCTGAGGGAGGTGGCTGGCTCTTGTAATCGACCAAGCACGAAGACCGCACCGACCAGACACAGCACCATTCCGGTCAAGAAGCCGAGGTTCAGCAACGAGGCCTGACGCAGAATCACCGCGTTGGTGGCCTGCTCTCTTGCTCGAAGCGTTTCACGCTCGAGAGTTACCAGGGCGTTCCATCGCATCAGCTCGGCCTTGGCTGCGCTTTCCAAGTCGTCAAGGGACGCCGATGCTTCCTCGACTTCAGGGGCAGTTTGCAGCTCGACGTGCATCAGGTGTATCTGGACGAAGCTACTCAGAAAGAACAGAAGCCCCATCACAGCAATGGCTCGAGTCATGAAGGGGAGGACCTTCAATTGCCATTGGTCGTTGGTCGTCGGCAGTGTTTCGATGGAAGCGTTCATGGTCCGTTTCTCTCCTCGCAATTGAGACGTTGCACTGCGAACCTCTCGGCGTGGTGTCATGCAGATAGCCAGCTGTAGCAGCTCCGTTGCTATCGACTTTCAGCCGCCTTTTCCCTTCACCTGAAGCCAGTGGATGACGGCATACCGCGGGGCGGTAATGAGCTCGCCAGAGGATTTGGTTCGACGATCAGGAGGCTAGTTCGAGCGTTTGGAACCTCGCTAGTACCAACGAGGTTTCCACTGCTCTCGTATGCTGAACCGCAGACATCGACGTCGGCGCCAACACTGCAAAACAGTGCGCCGGGATATCGACGTGGCGAACAAGTTGGGAAAGCCTTTGGTTCGGCGGGGGGACTTTCTTATCGTCTGACTTGCGGAGTCCCGTATTGTCGGTCGCTGAATCACCGCGGTACTCAAGGGGGGAGGACGAGGCCCAGGCGCTGGCACCAGAACACGGCTACAGACACCGAGTAAGTTCAGCGCCATTCAACGAGTGGTGCAACAGATTCACCGGATTGAGTCGTCGCTGATTGCTCGGCCCACGGAGCTGTAGAACGAGAACCAGCGATGGCTCGACTCGATGTGGCAGGGGGGAATTCAGTGCCAGAGCATTAGCTCAAGACTTCCGCCGCCTTGTGCCGTTCACCTGCGATGCCAAGACTGCGGCACAGGACATCACTGGCCAGTTGGATCGCCTGCTCACATCGCTTCAATGCCCATTCGAATGGGGCTTTCCATGCCTTGGCATAGGCATGCCAAGTAATTCCCAGGGTCTGAGCGCGAGCCAAATCTGAACAAGGGCGACGACCACGGCCCTGGCACTTTTGACAGGGCCCGGAACCTTCATGAACGAGCTGATACCCGGCTCCCTGACATGTCGAGCAAATCACCGCGGTACTCAATTCGCCCAACACACCACGAGTAAGGCGTTGATAGACTGAACTGGGAGAGGGCCATCGTTGTTCTTTTGCCTCTTCCATCGCGCTTCGATAGGAAGTAAGGCTACTTGCCGGGCTTGGCGAGCGATGCCTGAACGCGGTCAGCTCGAGCTCCGCTATGTCATGAGTCAGCTGGGTAGTTAAAGCCTGAATCGCACGCACCTTGCATTGGTCCAGAACTTGCCGCAACAACATTCGCTCTATATCTCGTTTGTTGTGGGAGGCGCTATCCGGCCACCAGACGTAGCAGAACAATTCTCGCGAAAACTCATCGTTGATCATTCTCAATGCGGCTGATACCTCTTGTGAGGAAAGTTCCGAATAGCCTCTCTGAATTACGCTCCATCCTGAACTGCTTTGACCCCTGCAGCACACTAAAGTACGACCGTCCATAGTCCTTCTCCATAGAAGTTACAGCGACTCGGATGTCGTCCTGCCGGGCTCACTCACCATGGCGTTCGATAGGTCTCCTCTCGAGCGCTAGACGAAGTCGTTACTGCGTAGGCAACCCGCTCAGGCACACATATGGACATCGTGCTGAGAGCAGTAAATGGGAGCCCCAAAAGAGTGATTTCAGGCCTCACGCCTGGTGAGCTCGCCAGAGGAACTGGTCCGACGGTGAGGACGCTAGTTCGGGGTTTTGGAACCTTGCCAGTACCAATGTGTGGGATCTGCGACCTCATGGACGTCGCAATCCGGGCGAGTCCAGTAAGCGCAAAGTTGTTGTTGATATTGACCGTGACCCGTTGTGCGCGATGACCACGCAGGCAGAAAGCGATGGGGGAGCAGGAAGCTCTTCCGATAATCGCCGACCTCGGTAATTGCAAGAGCTAGGGTGGTCTGTCCCGGGCTGAGTGGAGACTGACTCAAGGTGGAAAATGTCCACTGCAAGGAGCGTTCATGACCCAGACCAGAAGACGTTTCCCGAATCCTTCACCCTCGGCTTCGGCCTGGATGCCCACGTCTATTCCGGCTGGATGCTCGACAGCGGCGGTGGCCGGGCCGGCAAAGCGCGGCTGCTGGGAGTGGACAACGAGGGGCATCCCAAGGACCAGTTCAGCCGCGACGGGGCGCTGACTGTTAGCGCTGATGCGATTTTGACCAAGGCAGCTGATTTTAACTGACCCAAATGCAGCCTCTGATATCCCGCGAAGGTTATCGTTTGCAGAGTACTAGGCTACTACAGCTGAAAATCGAAGCGATGAATCCAGAACGAAGGATCGACCCGGAAAAGGAAAACCCCCGTAAATACGGGGGTTTAGGCCTTGTGTCAATCTATGTTGGCTTGTGTCAATCTTTATTATTTTGTGTCAATCTTTATTTTGAAAAGCCATCTGTACAACCGGGTTGTGGATAACTCACTCCACCGTCACGGACTTGGCCAGGTTGCGCGGCTGGTCGACGTCGGTGCCCTTGAGTACCGCCACGTAATACGACAGCAGTTGCAGCGGGATGGTGTAGAGGATCGGCGACAGGATGTCGTGGATATGCGGCATGTGGATAACATGCGTGCCCTCGCCGTTGGTCATGCCGGCTTTCTCATCGGCAAAGACGATCAGCTCGCCGCCACGGGCGCGGACTTCCTGCAGGTTGGACTTGAGCTTTTCCAGCAGTTCGTTGTTCGGCGCCACGGTGACCACCGGCATGTCGTTATCCACAAGGGCCAACGGACCGTGCTTGAGCTCGCCGGCCGGGTAGGCTTCGGCGTGGATGTAGGAGATTTCCTTGAGCTTGAGCGCCCCTTCCATCGCCACCGGGAATTGCGCGCCGCGACCGAGGAACAGGGTGTGGTGCTTCTCGGCGAACAGCTCGGCGGTTTTTTCCACTGTGCTGTCCATCGCCAGGGCTTCGCCCAGGCGGGTCGGCAAGCGCCGCAGTTCTTCCACCAGGGTGGCTTCGACGCCTTCGCCCAGGGTGCCGCGGACCTGGCCCAGGGACAGGGTCAGCAACAGCAGGCCAACCAACTGGGTGGTGAAGGCCTTGGTGGAGGCCACGCCGATTTCACGACCGGCCTGGGTCAGCAGGGTCAGGTCGGACTCACGCACCAGCGAGCTGATGCCGACGTTGCAGATTGCCAGGCTGGCGAGGAAGCCCAGTTCCTTGGCATTACGCAGGGCGGCCAGGGTGTCGGCGGTTTCGCCAGACTGGGAGATGGTCACGAACAGGGTGTCCGGCTGCACCACCACCTTGCGGTAGCGGAATTCGCTGGCCACTTCGACCTGGCACGGAATCCCGGCCAGTTCTTCCAGCCAGTAACGGGCAACCATGCCGGCGTGGTAGCTGGTACCGCAGGCGACGATCTGCACATTGCGCACTTTGGCGAACAGCTCGGCGGCCTGCGGACCGAAGGCCTGGACCAGCACCTGGTTCGGGCTCAGGCGGCCTTCGAGGGTGCGTTGCACCACGGCTGGCTGCTCGTGGATTTCCTTGAGCATGAAGTGGCGGAACTCGCCTTTCTCGGCGGCTTCGGCACCGTCGCGGTATTGCACGGCTTCGCGCTCGACCACTTTGCCGTCGACATCCCAGATCTGCACGCTGTCGCGGCGAATCTCGGCGATATCGCCCTCTTCCAGGTACATGAAGCGGTCGGTTACCTGACGCAGGGCCAGTTGGTCGGAAGCCAGGAAGTTCTCACCCAGGCCCAGGCCGATCACCAGCGGGCTGCCACTGCGGGCGGCGACCAGGCGATCCGGCTGGCTGGCGCTGATCACGGCCAGGCCATAGGCGCCGTGCAGCTCTTTGACGGTGGCTTTCAGGGCCAGGGTCAGGTCGCCCAGGTCCTTGAGCTTGTGGTCCAGCAGGTGGGCGATGACTTCGGTGTCGGTGTCCGAGGTGAACACGTAGCCCATGCCTTTGAGCTGCTCACGCAGGGCTTCATGGTTCTCGATGATGCCGTTGTGCACCACTGCCAGGTCACCAGAGAAATGCGGGTGGGCGTTGCGTTCGCACGGCGCGCCGTGAGTGGCCCAGCGGGTGTGGGCGATGCCCAGGCGACCGACCAGCGGCTCGCCGGCCAGGGCCTGCTCCAGCTCGCTGACCTTGCCCGGACGACGCATGCGCTCGAGCTTGCCATCGTTGGTCAGGACCGCCACCCCGGCGCTGTCGTAGCCGCGGTATTCGAGACGCTTGAGGCCTTCGAGCAGGATGGCCGTGATATTCCGTTCAGCAACGGCGCCAACAATTCCACACATGGTTTCTCTCCTAGATGACTGCCGCGCAAATCAGCGTGATGCCGCGGGCTTGAATCTGGTCGCGGGCCTCTGCAGGCAGGCGATCATCGGTAATAAGTGTATGGACGCTGCTCCAGGGCAGCTCCAGGTTGGGAATCTTGCGACCGATCTTGTCGGCCTCGACCATCACCACCACTTCCCGCGCCACCTCGGCCATCACCCGGCTCAGGCCGAGCAACTCGTTGAAGGTGGTGGTCCCGCGCACCAGATCGATGCCGTCGGCACCGATAAACAGCTGGTCGAAGTCGTAGGAACGCAATACCTGCTCGGCGACCTGCCCCTGGAACGACTCGGAATGCGGGTCCCAGGTGCCGCCGGTCATCAACAGCACCGGCTCGTGCTCCAGTTCGCTCAGGGCATTGGCCACATGCAGCGAGTTGGTCATGACCACCAGGCCCGGCTGCTGGCCGAGTTCGGGGATCATCGCCGCGGTGGTACTGCCGCTGTCGATGATGATGCGTGCGTGTTCGCGAATCCGCGCCACCGCCGCGCGGGCGATGGCCTGTTTGTAGCGGGAGACCGGCTGGCCGATATCGCCAACCAGTTCCTGCGGCATGGTGATGGCGCCGCCGTAGCGTCGCAGCAACAGGCCGTTACTCTCCAGGGCCGCCAGGTCCTTACGGATCGTAACTTCCGAAGTTTCGAAGCGTTTAGCCAGCTCGTCCACACTCACTTCACCCTGTTCATTGAGCAAGGCGAGAATATTGTGGCGTCGTTGGGGTGTGTTGCGTTTCGACATGAGCACTTAAGTTTCGATTCGAAAGATAACGGAAGCAATCAAAACCTATTGCCGGAAATTCGTCAAGCGAGGGAAATGAAAAAATGCTGTGGATAACAGACTGAAGGAATTATCCACAGGGATGGCGCTTCACGGCTACAGGAGGATGGGTATCAATCCTGTAGCCGCGAGTTTGCTCACGATAGGTAGAGTGAATAGCACCGACCTTGCATCGGACTGTGGATAACTCAGCTCTTCTTGATTTTCACCGGGCGTTTCCAGCCATCGATGTTCTTCTGCCGGGCACGGGCCACGGCCAACTGGGCTTTTTCCACAGTCTGGTTGATGGTGGAACCAGCCGCCGTGGTCGCGCCATCCTGGATATCCACAGGTGCCACCAACGAGTTGTTGGAGCCGATGAATACATCTTCGCCCAGCACCGTCCGATGCTTGTTGGCGCCATCGTAGTTGCAGGTGATGGTGCCGGCGCCGATATTGCTGCGCGCACCGATCTCGGCATCGCCCAGGTAGGCCAGGTGACCGGCCTTGGCGCCCTCGCCCATGCGTGCATTCTTCAACTCGACAAAGTTACCCACATGGGCACGGGCTTCGAGAACGGTGCCCTGACGCAGACGGGCAAACGGGCCGGCATCGCTGCCTTCGCCCAGTAACGCACCTTCGATGTGGCTGTTGGCCTTGATCACCACGCCCTTGCGCAAGGTACTGTCCTTGATCACGCAGTTCGGCCCGATCACTACGTCATCCTCAATGACCACGCGACCCTCGAGAATCACGTTGATGTCGATCAGCACGTCGCGACCGACGCTGACTTCGCCGCGCACGTCGAAACGCGCGGGATCGCGCAGGGTCACGCCCTGAGCCATCAGGCGGCGGGCCGCCCGCAGCTGGTAATGACGCTCCAGCTCGGCCAGCTGCTTGCGATCGTTGGCACCCTGCACTTCCATGGCATCGTGGGGTTGCTCGGTGGCCACCGCCAGGCCATCGCTGACCGCCATGGCGATCACGTCGGTCAGGTAATACTCGCCCTGGGCGTTGTTGTTCGACAGCCGGCTCATCCAGTCGCCCAGGCGATTGGCCGGTACCGCGAGAATGCCGGTGTTGCCTTCGGTGATCGCGCGCTGGGCTTCGTTGGTGTCCTTCTGCTCGACAATGGCGGCTACCTTGCCAGCAGCGTCACGCACGATGCGACCGTAACCGGTCGGATCGGCCAGCTCGACGGTCAGCAGGCCCAGTTGCTCAGGGCCTGCCTGCTTGAGCAGGCGTTGCAGGGTTTCCACCTCGATCAGCGGCACATCGCCGTACAGGATCAGCACGGTGTCGGCGGTGATGAAAGGCACGGCCTGGGCCACGGCATGGCCAGTACCAAGCTGCTTGTCCTGCAGTACGAAATTCAGGTCATCCGCCGCCAGGCGCTCACGCACCGCATCGGCGCCATGACCGATGACGACATGAATGCGTTGTGGATCGAGTTGCCGGGCGCTGTGGATAACATGCCCAAGCATGGAATTGCCCGCCACCGGGTGCAGTACCTTAGGCAACGACGAACGCATGCGGGTGCCTTGACCGGCAGCGAGAATAACGATTTCGAGAGACATGACTGGCTACCAATCCTGGGTGGTCGGCGGCTGCGACCAAGAGGTGAATTACAAAAAAGAAAAAAGGGTAGCCGAGGCTACCCTTTTTAATCAATCACGCGGAAATCCCGCGGCTTAGCCGCCGAACTTCTTGCGGATCTGCTGGACGGTGCGCAGCTGGGCTGCGGCCTCGGCCAGACGTGCTGCAGCGGCACCGTAGTCGAACTCCGAGCCTTTTTCATGCAAGGCCTTCTCGGCAGCCTTGACGGCTTCCTGAGCGGAGGCTTCGTCCAGGTCGGCAGCACGCTGCACGGTGTCGGCAAGAACCTTGACCATGTTCGGCTGAACCTCGAGGAAACCACCGGAGATGTAAAACACCTCGGTTTCCCCGCCCTGTTTGATCAAGCGGATCGGACCTGGTTTCAGGTTAGTGATCAGCGGAGCGTGACCCAGGGCGATACCAAGATCCCCCAGCTCACCGTGTGCGATCACCATCTCGACCAGACCGGAGAAGATTTCTCCTTCCGCGCTGACGATATCGCAATGGACTGTCATAGCCATCTGCTTGCCTCAACCTAAATTAGCGCCCGTTGCCGGGCGCCGGGATTACAGTTTCTTGGCTTTCTCGATCGCTTCTTCGATGCCGCCGACCATGTAGAACGCTTGTTCTGGCAGGTGGTCGTAGTCACCGTTGAGGATGCCTTTGAAGCCAGCGATGGTGTCTTTCAGGGAAACGTATTTGCCTGGAGAACCAGTGAAGACTTCAGCCACGAAGAACGGCTGCGACAGGAAGCGCTGGATCTTACGAGCGCGGGATACCAGTTGCTTGTCGGCTTCGGACAGTTCGTCCATACCCAGGATCGCAATGATGTCCTTCAGCTCTTTGTAGCGCTGCAGCACGTACTGAACGCCGCGAGCGGTTTCGTAGTGCTCGTTGCCGATCACGTTCGGGTCCAGCTGACGGGAAGTCGAGTCCAGTGGGTCCACCGCTGGGTAGATACCCAGGGAAGCGATGTCACGGGACAGTACGACGGTGGCGTCCAAGTGGGCGAAGGTGGTCGCTGGCGACGGGTCGGTCAAGTCGTCCGCAGGTACGTATACCGCTTGGATCGAGGTGATCGAGCCTTGCTTGGTCGAAGTGATACGTTCTTGCAGAACGCCCATCTCTTCAGCCAGGGTCGGCTGGTAACCTACTGCGGAAGGCATACGGCCCAGCAGTGCGGATACTTCGGTACCGGCCAGGGTGTAACGATAGATGTTGTCGACGAACAGCAGAACGTCGTTACCTTCGTCACGGAACTTCTCGGCCATGGTCAGGCCGGTCAGAGCTACGCGCAGACGGTTTCCCGGCGGCTCGTTCATCTGGCCGTATACCAGTGCCACTTTGTCCAGAACGTTGGAATCCTTCATCTCGTGGTAGAAGTCGTTACCCTCACGAGTACGCTCACCCACACCGGCGAACACGGAATAACCGCTGTGCTCGATGGCGATGTTACGGATCAGTTCCATCATGTTTACGGTTTTGCCCACACCGGCACCACCGAACAGACCGACTTTACCGCCCTTGGCGAACGGGCAAACCAGGTCGATAACCTTGATGCCGGTTTCCAGGAGGTCGTTGCCGCCAGCTTGTTCAGCGAAGGTCGGCGCAGGACGGTGAATGCCCCAACGCTCTTCTTCGCCGATCGGGCCAGCTTCGTCGATCGGGTTGCCCAGTACGTCCATGATCCGGCCCAGGGTCGCTTTACCGACCGGTACGGAAATGGCTGCGCCAGTGTTGTTGACGTCCAGACCGCGCTTCAAGCCCTCGGTGGAGCCCATCGCAATGGTACGTACCACGCCGTCGCCCAGCTGCTGCTGAACTTCCAGAGTGGTTTCGGCGCCTTGAACCTTCAAGGCGTCGTAGATGCTCGGTACGCTGTCGCGTGGAAATTCCACGTCGATAACGGCGCCGATGATTTGAACGATACGTCCGCTACTCATAGCTGGATCCTCTGAATATTTGAACCGTTAAACCGCGGCAGCGCCGCCGACGATTTCCGAGATCTCTTGGGTGATCGCAGCCTGACGCGCCTTGTTGTAGATCAGCTGCAAATCGCTGATCAAATCACCGGCGTTGTCGGTAGCGTTCTTCATCGCGATCATCCGCGCAGCTTGTTCAGCCGCGTTGTTCTCGACCACCGCCTGGTAGACCTGCGACTCCACGTAGCGAACCATCAAGCCGTCAAGCAGCTCTTTGGCGTCCGGTTCGTAGAGATAGTCCCAGTGGTGCTTGAGTTCTTGATCCGGGGTTGCCACCAGCGGAATCAACTGCTCCACCGTAGGCTGTTGCGTCATGGTGTTGATGAACTTGTTGGACACCACGGACAGGCGGTCAATCCGGCCGTCCAGGTAGGCATCCAGCATCACCTTGACGCTGCCGATCAGATCATTGATCGACGGCTCTTCACCCAGGTGGCTGATTGCAGCGACGACGTTACCGCCGAAGTTACGGAAGAAAGCCGCACCTTTGCTGCCAACCACGCACAGATCGATCTCGACGCCATTTTCGCGGTTTACCGCCATGTCCTTGACCAAAGCCTTGAACAGGTTGGTATTCAAACCACCGCACAGACCACGGTCACTGCTCACCACGATATAACCGGCGCGCTTGATTGCACGGTCGATCATGAACGGGTGGCGATATTCCGGGTTGGCGTTGGCCAGATGACCAATAACCTGGCGGATGCGCTCCGCGTAAGGACGGCTAGCAGCCATGCGCATTTGTGCCTTGCGCATTTTGCTGACCGCCACTTTTTCCATGGCGCTGGTAATCTTTTGCGTGCTTTTGATGCTCGCAATCTTACTGCGAATCTCTTTTGCGCCTGCCATGTAACACCTATCAGGTTAGCAAGCGGGAGCCTCGCGGCCCCCGCTGCGGCTTACCAGGTTTGGGTGGCCTTGAACTTCTCGATACCGGCTTTCAGGCCAGCGTCGATTTCGTCATTGAAGTCACCCTTCACGTTGATCTTCGCCATCAAATCGGCGTGATCGCGGTTGAAGTAAGCAATCAGCGCTTGTTCGAAGCTGCCGATCTTGGCGATTTCGACGTCAGTCAGGAACCCACGTTCAGCGGCATACAGCGACAGCGACATGTCAGCGATGGACATAGGCGCGTATTGCTTCTGCTTCATCAGCTCGGTAACGCGCTGACCGTGTTCAAGTTGCTTACGGGTCGCTTCGTCCAGGTCAGAAGCGAACTGGGCGAATGCCGCCAGTTCACGGTACTGAGCCAGAGCGGTACGGATACCACCGGACAGCTTCTTGATGATCTTGGTCTGAGCGGCACCACCTACACGGGATACCGAAACACCGGCGTTCACTGCCGGACGGATGCCGGAGTTGAACATGGCCGATTCCAGGAAGATCTGACCGTCGGTGATGGAAATCACGTTGGTCGGAACGAACGCGGAAACGTCGCCAGCCTGGGTTTCGATGATCGGCAGTGCGGTCAGGGAACCGGTCTTGCCAGTTACCGCGCCGTTGGTGAACTTCTCTACGTACTCTTCCGAAACGCGGGATGCGCGCTCCAGCAGACGGGAGTGGAGATAGAACACGTCGCCTGGGTAAGCTTCACGGCCTGGTGGACGGCGCAGCAGCAGGGAAATCTGGCGGTAAGCCACTGCTTGCTTGGACAGATCGTCATAAACGATCAGCGCGTCTTCACCGCGGTCACGGAAGAATTCGCCCATGGTGCAACCGGAGTACGGTGCCAGGAATTGCAGGGCAGCGGATTCGGAAGCACTGGCAGCCACGATGATGGTGTTGGCCAGAGCGCCGTTTTCTTCCAGCTTGCGAACAACGTTGGCGATGGTCGATTGTTTCTGACCGATAGCCACGTATACGCAGAAGATGCCGCTGTCTTTCTGGTTGATGATCGCGTCGATCGCCAGAGCGGTCTTACCGATCTGACGGTCACCGATGATCAGCTCACGCTGGCCACGGCCGACTGGGATCATGGCATCGACAGCCTTGTAGCCAGTCTGTACAGGCTGGTCTACCGACTTACGCCAGATCACGCCTGGAGCAACTTTCTCGACCGCGTCGGTCTCGGTGTTGTTCAGCGGACCTTTGCCGTCAACTGGGTTACCCAGTGCGTCGACTACGCGACCCAGCAGTTCCTTACCAACCGGAACTTCGAGGATGCGGCCGGTGCACTTGGCGCTCATGCCTTCAGCCAGAGTCGTGTATGCGCCCAGTACAACGGCACCTACGGAGTCTTGCTCGAGGTTGAGTGCCATACCGTAGACACCGCCCGGAAACTCGATCATCTCGCCGTACATGACGTCGGCCAGACCGTGAATCCGCACGATACCGTCAGAAACGCTGACGACAGTGCCTTCGTTACGGGCTTGAGAGGTCACATCGAGCTTTTCGATGCGGCCCTTGATAATTTCACTTATTTCGGAAGGATTGAGTTGCTGCATTGCTCTGCTGCCCCTTCAAACTCAAGATTTCAATGCTTCGGCAAGTTTCGCGATTTTGCCGCGAATCGAGCCATCGATAACCAGGTCGCCGGCGCGGATGACGACACCACCAATCAGGGCAGCGTCCTCCGCAACTTGCAGGCGCACTTCCCGGTCGAGTCGTGCACTGAGAACCTTGGCGAGTTTGTCTTGCTGTTCTTGGTTCAACGCAAAAGCACTGGTGACTTCCACATCTACCGACTTCTCTTGCTCGGCCTTGTACAGGTCGAACAGAGCGGCGATCTCCGGCAGAAGCAGGAGACGGTCGTTTTCGGCAACGACGTGGATGAAATTCTGTGCCTTGGCATCGAACTTGTCGCCGCACACGTCGATAAACGTGGCGGCCTTGTCTGCGCTCGTCAGTCGCGGGGCCTTGAGCACGCGCCGCATGGTGTCGTCTTGCGACACCGCTGCAGCCAGGCCGAGCATGGCTGACCAAGAGGCCAGCTGCTGGTGGGCCTGAGCGTGCTCGAAGGCCGCCTTAGCGTAAGGTCGGGCCAACGTGGTCAGTTCTGCCATGATCGCCCTCGCTTAAATTTCAGCAGCCAGTTTGTTAACCAGCTCCGCGTGCGCGTTTTGATCGATTGTGGCACCCAGGATCTTCTCGGCGCCGCCAACGGCCAGCACACCCAGTTGGGCACGCAGCGCGTCTTTGACACTGTTCAGTTCCTGCTCGATCTCGGCCTGAGCCTGAACCTTCACACGGTCAGCGTCGACACGGGCTTTTTCAACAGCCTCTTCGACGATCTGGTTACCGCGTTTCTTGGCTTGCTCAATGATTTCGGCTGCCTGAGCTTTTGCTTCGCGCAGTTGCTGACCCGCTTTCTCTTGGGCCAGTTCCAGGTCGCGAGCTGCTCGGCTGGCAGCGTCCAGTCCATCCGCGATCTTCTTCTGACGTTCGTGCAAAGCCGCGATGACCGGAGGCCACACGAACTTCATGCAAAACAGTACAAAAATGAAGAACGCAACGGACTGGCCAATCAGGGTTGCATTAATGTTCACGCCAACACCTCGCTCGTTCGTTGTCCATCACACCAATCAACTCGAAAATTCGAGTGATTAGCCAGCGAGTTGACCAACGAAGGGGTTCGCGAAGGTGAAGAACAGAGCGATACCAACGCCGATCATGGTTACGGCGTCGAGCAGGCCGGCAACGATGAACATTTTAACTTGCAGCATTGGAACCATTTCTGGCTGACGCGCAGCGCCTTCCAGGAACTTGCCGCCCAACAGGCCGAAACCAATTGCGGTACCCAGTGCGCCCAGGCCGATCAACAGTGCAACAGCGATAGCGGTTAGACCAACTACAGTTTCCATCTTTCCTCCCGACTTTTACGTCGTATGGTTTAGGTTTTTTAGATTAAAGCGGTAAAACAAATCGTTTCATCGTGCCCTATACGGGCCCCCTCCCGTTTGACCGGGAGGGACATCAGACTGGTCGAGACCGGTCTTAATGGTTCTCTTCGTGCGCCATCGACAGGTAGACGATGGTCAGCATCATGAAGATAAACGCTTGCAGGGTGATGATCAGGATGTGGAACACAGCCCACGCCCATTGCAGCACCACGCCCAGGCCGCTGAGCCAGAGCAGGCCGCTGCCGAACATCACGGCGATCAGAATGAACACCAGTTCGCCAGCGTACATGTTGCCGAACAGACGCAGTGCCAGGGAGATTGGCTTGGCGATCAGCGTCACGAATTCAAGCAGGAAGTTCACCGGAATCAGCAGCGCCTGAATGAAGATGTTCTTGCTGCCGAACGGGTGCAGGGTCAGTTCGCCGATGAAACCGCCGATACCCTTGATCTTGATGCTGTAGAAAATGATCAGCGCGAACACCGAGAAGGCCATGGCCAGCGTGGCGTTCGGGTCGGTGGTCGATACGGCACGGAAAGGAATGTGCGCATCGCCGGAGATCAGGATGGCCAGCTGAGGAATCCAGTCGACCGGGATCAGGTCGATGGCGTTCATCAGGAACACCCAGACGAAGATAGTCAGTGCCAGCGGTGCAATCACTGGGCTACGGCCATGGAAGCTGTCTTTCACGCTGCCATCGACGAACTGGACCAATACTTCAACGAAGTTCTGCAAAGCACCTGGCTGACCGGAAGTTGCCTTCTTGGCCGCCATGCGGAAAAGAAGAACGAAGATCAGACCCAACGCCACAGACCAGCCGAGAGTATCGACGTGGAATGCCCAGAAGCCCATTTCTTTGGCTTCTGCTGCGGTGTGGGCAAAGCCCCAGCCGCCATTAGGTAGCTGACCGAAGGTCAGGTTCTGCAAGTGGTGCTGGATATAGCCCGAAGCGGTTGTTTCTGCCATGGTTGCCTCAAACGCCCTAAGGTCTCGAAAGTCTTGTTCTCATAAGCAGGGGAGCGAACCAGCTGACCAGTTGAGTCAACACGAAGACGCCGAATACAGCTAGCGGCGCCAATGGCTTCACACCTGCGAACGTCAATGCAAAGAGCACTGCCGTCAAAATCAATTTGCCCGCCTCGCCGGCATAAAAAGACCGGACGATGGCTTGAGCTGCTCGGGCGCCGGAAAACCGAAATGCCCTGTGAGCGAAATACACATTGGGTAGCAAGGCTATCAGTCCCCCGCAAAGGCCTGAGTATCCGGCTACGACTCCATGCCATTGCCAGAGCGCCAAGGCGGCCAGCAGTAAAACGACCAATTGAGCCAATAAAACCGGGAAAACCGCCAAGCGATGGAACGGCAAGCGGTTTGGCGTGCGGGTTTCCATCACTCTTGCTCCTCATGGGTCGGCTGCCAGAATTCAATAACTTGGCATAATTTGTGCCGACAAAATGCGCGCAGAGTATAGGGGCGGTTCAGCCCCTATTCAACTGCCGGGTAGTGATTTCCGACTGCACGCTACATGAGGAAATGTTTCAGCGGATGTGTGCAAGGACGCCTTGGAGCTCATCGAGGGAGTTATACCCGATCACCAACTGACCTTTCCCTTTCTTTCCGTGACGAATCTGCACCGCAGAGCCTAGGCGCTCGGCCAGGCGCTGCTCCAGGCGAGCGATATCCGGGTCGGGTTTGACCGGTTCGGCAGGCTGCTGTTTGCCACTCAACCACTGGCGAACCAGGGCTTCGGTCTGGCGTACGGTGAGACCGCGTGCGACAACGTGTCGCGCCCCTTCAACCTGTTGATTTTCCGGCAAGCCCAGCAAGGCACGGGCATGACCCATTTCCAGGTCACCGTGGGACAGCATGGTCTTGATCACTTCAGGCAAAGCGATCAGGCGCAGCAAGTTGGCTACGGTGACGCGGGACTTACCCACAGCCTCTGCAACCTGCTGCTGAGTCAGCTGGAATTCCTGCTGCAGACGCTGCAGGGCAACCGCTTCCTCGATGGGATTGAGATCTTCGCGCTGGATATTCTCGATCAGCGCCATGGCGATGGCGGTTTCGTCCGGCACATCGCGGACCATCGCCGGGATGGTTTCCTGGCCCGCCTGCTGGCTGGCACGCCAGCGACGCTCGCCGGCGATGATTTCAAAACGGCCGGAACCGATCGGACGCACCACGATCGGCTGCATCACGCCCTGAGTCTTGATCGAGCTCGCCAGTTCTTCCAGCGCCTGTGGGTCCATGTCCCGGCGCGGCTGATACTTGCCGCGCTGGATCAGGTCCAGTGGCAGGTGTTGCAGCTCGCGCACATCGGCTTGAACCGCTTGTTCTTCCAGTGCGCTGACAGTCGGACCACTCAACAGTGCATCCAGTCCACGTCCGAGACCTCGTTTCTTGACGGCCATGGGGATTCCTTAAGTTGGCTGGGCAGCGGCTGCGCGTGAATTTTTCCGTTGCCGACGAACCATCTCGCCAGCGAGGGCCAGATAGGCGATGGCACCGCGGGACTGTTTGTCGTAGGCCAACGCCGGCATGCCATAACTGGGGGCTTCCGCCAGACGGATGTTGCGTGGGATCACCGTGTCGTACAGCTGATCGCCGAAGTGTTCCTTGAGCTGAGCGGAAACATCGTTCATCAGGCTCAGGCGCGGGTCGTACATGGTCCGCAGCAAGCCTTCGACCTTGAGGTTCGGATTGAGCAATTCGGAGATGCGCTTGATGTTATCCACAAGGTCGCTCAGACCTTCGAGTGCGAAGTACTCGCACTGCATGGGGATAATGACCCCATCAGCGGCGACCAAGGCGTTGAGCGTGAGCATCGACAGCGACGGCGGGCAGTCGATCAGAATGTAATCGTAGTTTTCCCGGATCGGCGCCAGGGCGCTGCGCAGACGGCTTTCCTTCATCTGCATTTCCAGCAGAACGACTTCCGCGGCGGTCAGGTCGCGGTTCGCCGGCAGCAGTTGATAACCGCCGTGCTCGGAGTAGTGCATGGCCTGGGCCAGATCGCATTCGCCGATCAGCAGGTCGTAGACCGAATTTTCCAGGCCGTGTTTATCCACACCGCTACCCATGGTGGCGTTGCCCTGTGGATCAAGATCGATCAACAGCACCCGGCGCTTGGTAGCAACCAGCGATGCTGCGAGGTTGATGCAGGTGGTGGTCTTGCCCACACCACCTTTCTGGTTCGCTATCGCGAATACCTTAGCCATTCTTGCTTGTGTTCCCAATCATGCCGTGCGGCGCAGTATCAGCAGATGGCGTTGGCCTTGGCAACCGGGTACGGCCAGGGCGTGTTCGCTATCGAGGTGGAAGTCTGCCGGCAATGCTACCAGCTCATCGGCGGGATGAACGCCCTTCATTGCCAGCCAACGTGTATCGCGGTCGCCGAGGTGGCGAGTCCAGTTGGTGAAGTTCTCCATGCTGCTGAACGCCCGGGAAATGATCCCGTTGAATGGCTGCTGCGGCTGGAAAGCTTCGACACGACTGTGGATAACATTCAGGTTATCCAGCTTCAGTTCCAGTTTGACCTGGGTCAGGAAGCGGGTTTTCTTGCCATTGCTGTCCAGGCAGGTCACTTGCGAATCCGGAAACAGGATAGCCAATGGAATACCCGGCATCCCGCCGCCACTGCCAACGTCCAGCCAGCGGCCGTTTTCGATGAACGACATCACGCTGAGGCTATCGAGCAGATGACGCGAGACCATTTCATCCGGATCGCGCACGGCGGTCAGGTTGTAAGCCTTGTTCCATTTGATCAACAGGGCCAGATAACCCAGCAGTAATTCGTGCTGGGCTTCTGTCAGGTTGACACCGAGTTGGCGAGCACCTGTGGATAACTCTTCTGCATGTTGCGAGGTGACCTGCGAACTCAAGCGCTTTGCTCCAACTGACGGCCCGCGCCGCGTTTTTTCAAGTGAATCATCAACAGGGAAATCGCCGCCGGGGTAACACCCGGGATCCGCGAAGCCTGGCCCAGGGTTTCAGGACGAGTGGCGCCGAGCTTGCTCTGGATCTCTTTCGAGAGGCCAGAGATGTTGCTGTAGTCGATATCCACAGGCAGCTTGGTGTCTTCGCTGGCCCGCAGACGAGCGATTTCGTCCTGCTGGCGATCGATGTAACCGGCGTACTTGGTCTTGATCTCGACCTGTTCGGCGACCTGTGGATCTTCTGCACCCTGCCCGGTCACTTCGACCAGACCAGCGTAGTCAATTTCCGGACGGCTCAGCAGATTCAGCAAGTTGTACTCATGGGTCAGCGGTGTGCCGAATTTTTCGGCGATCGCATCACCCTGTTCGGTACCCGGACGAACCCAGGTGCTTTTCAGGCGCTGCTCTTCCAGGGCAATGCCTTCGCGCTTCTTGCAGAACGCAGCCCAACGGACATCGTCCACCAGACCCAGTTCCCGACCTTTTTCGGTCAGGCGCAGGTCGGCGTTGTCTTCACGCAGGATCAGGCGGTATTCGGCACGGGATGTGAACATCCGATACGGTTCCTGGGTTCCCAGGGTAATCAGGTCGTCGACCAGCACACCGATGTAGGCCTCGTCGCGACGTGGGCACCAGCTGTCTTTGCCCTGCGCGCGCAGTGCGGCGTTGGCTCCGGCGAGCAAACCCTGGGCGCCGGCTTCTTCGTAGCCGGTGGTGCCGTTGATCTGGCCGGCAAAGAACAGGCCACCGATCACTTTGGTTTCCAGGCTGTACTTCAGGTCGCGCGGATCGAAGTAGTCGTATTCGATGGCGTAGCCGGGACGCACGATGTGGGCGTTTTCCATGCCGCGGATCGATTGCACGATCTGCAACTGCACATCGAACGGCAAGGATGTGGATATCCCGTTCGGGTACAGCTCGTGGGTGGTCAGGCCTTCCGGTTCGATGAAGACCTGATGGCTTTCCTTGTCGGCAAAGCGATGGATCTTGTCTTCGATCGACGGGCAGTAGCGCGGGCCGATCCCCTCGATCACCCCGGAATACATCGGCGAACGATCAAGGTTCGAAGCAATGATCTCGTGGGTACGGGCATTGGTATGGGTGATCCAGCAACTGACCTGCCGCGGATGCTGCTCTTTCGAGCCCAGGAACGACATCACTGGAATCGGCGTATCGCCCGGTTGTTCGGTCATCACCGAGAAATCCACGGAACGACCATCGATACGCGGCGGCGTGCCGGTTTTCAGGCGACCGACACGCAGCGGCAGTTCACGCAGACGATGGGCCAGGGCGATCGAAGGTGGATCGCCGGCACGACCGCCGGAATAGTTCTGCATCCCGATGTGGATAAGTCCACCGAGGAAAGTACCGGTGGTCAACACCACGGATTCGGCGAAGAAACGCAGGCCCATTTGGGTCACTACGCCGCGAACCTGGTCCTGTTCGACGATCAGGTCATCCGCTGCCTGTTGAAATATCCACAGGTTCGGCTGGTTTTCCAGGATTTCGCGGACAGCGGCCTTGTACAGAATACGGTCGGCCTGGGCGCGAGTAGCGCGCACGGCCGGGCCTTTGCGGCTGTTCAACACACGAAACTGAATACCACCTTTATCGGTAGCCATGGCCATCGCGCCGCCGAGGGCGTCGATTTCTTTGACCAGATGACTTTTACCGATCCCGCCAATCGCGGGGTTGCAGCTCATCGCTCCGAGGGTTTCCACGTTGTGCGTCAGCAACAGGGTTTTTGCCCCCATGCGTGCTGATGCAAGTGCTGCCTCGGTACCGGCATGACCGCCGCCGATGACGATCACTTCAAAACGGGAAGGGAAATCCACCACGCACCTCGTGCCTGCTTATATGGGTAAAAAAGGATGGGTTCTTGGGATAACGGACAAGTATAGGGTCTTCGCCCTTCCTAAAGAACCCTTTGCACAAAATTTAACCAGCTGTGGATGACTCACGGACAATAGAAATTAAAAAGAAAGAAATTTATTAAATCTTTGTTTTTATGTTTATTCTTAGGCACCGACCTATCTGTGGATAGATTAATACAGCCCTTTGTTTTCAATGTGTACAGAGATTCAAAAGTCTGTGGTTAGGTGGCCACGAGGCCCTTGGATAACCGGTGTAAGCCTGTGGATTAAAGTGGTGCTTATCCACAGAGCGGGTTTTCCTCAGTTTTGAGGCCCTGTTATCAACTGAGCCTAAGGGCAGTTATTCACAGGGCTTAATCCACAGAAAAAAGCTCAGCCGACCAAAGGGCGCCCACGAGAAATCCACCGAAGTGCTCGAGGCGCCCGGCAAACTCGGAAATGGTGGGGGGGACGAGGGATTGCGGGAGCGGGTTCGCCCGTGATGCCGGCAGAAATCGCCATTGAGCATCACGAGCGAGCCGTCGAACGGCTGCTCCTGGGGGATGGGGTTATTTACCGATACAGAAGCTGGAGAAGATCCGGCCCAGCAGGTCGTCCGAGCTGAAAGCGCCGGTAATTTCTCCCAGGGATTGCTGGGCTTGGCGCAGGTCTTCAGCCAGCAGCTCGCCGGCGCCGGCCAGGGTCAGTTGCGAACGGCCATGTTCAAGCGCCTCACTGGCGTGGTGCAGGGCTTCCAGGTGGCGCCTGCGCGCACTGAAGCTGCTTTCGGATGTCTGCTCGTAACCCATGCAGGCCTTGAGGTGCTCACGCAGCAGTTCCAGGCCCTCGCCTCCCGCCTTGGCGCTCAGGCTGATGGTCACGTGGCCATCGTCGCTGACTTCCAGGGCGATCGCTTCGCTGGTCAGATCGGCCTTGTTGCGGATCAGCGTGACTTTCGCCGGATCCGGCCGCTGTTCCAGGAATTCCGGCCACAGGGCGAAGGGGTCCAGCGCTTCCGGTGCCGTGGCGTCGACCACCAGCAATACGCGGTCGGCTTCGCCAATGGCCTTGAGGGCACGTTCCACACCAATCTTTTCTACCTGGTCTTCGGTATCGCGCAGCCCCGCGGTATCCACAACGTGCAGCGGCATGCCGTCGATGTGGATATGTTCGCGCAGCACATCCCGGGTGGTACCGGCGATCTCGGTGACAATGGCCGCTTCGCGTCCGGCCAGGGCATTGAGCAGGCTGGACTTGCCGGCGTTGGGTCGGCCAGCAATGACAACGGTCATACCGTCACGCAGCAAGGCGCCCTGCCCGGCTTCTCGGACCACTGTGGATAACTCGTCGCGTACTGCGTCGAGCATCTGCAGGACGTGACCATCGGCCAGGAAGTCGATTTCTTCCTCGGGAAAATCGATGGCCGCCTCGACGTAGATACGCAGTGCGATCAATTGCTCGGTCAGGTTATGCACACGCTTGGAGAACGCTCCCTGCAAAGAGCGCAGTGCGTTACGCGCGGCTTGTGCGGAACTGGCTTCGATCAGGTCGGCGATAGCCTCGGCCTGTGCCAGGTCGAGCTTGTCGTTGAGGAAGGCGCGCTCGCTGAATTCCCCCGGCCGGGCCAGGCGGCACCCCAGCTGCAGGCAACGCTGCAGCAACATATCCAGGACAATCGGGCCGCCATGACCCTGAAGTTCCAGCACGTCTTCGCCGGTAAAGGAGTTCGGCCCCGGGAAATACAGGGCGATCCCCTCGTCCAGGACCTCATCCCGATCGCTGAAAAACGGCCCGTAATGGGCGTAACGCGGTTTCAGCTCACGGCCGCTGATGGCCTTGGCGGCAACGCTGGCCAGCGGTCCGGAAATACGCACGATGCCCACACCACCACGCCCCTGGGCAGTGGCTACGGCTGCGATGGTTTCACGAGGGACATTCATAACCCGCTCCAGACATAAAGAGGCAGACAAAAGTGACAGATAGCAAAACGCCCCACTAGGGGGCGTTTTGAGTGGTTATCCACAGAGTAGGTCAGGCCGCTGCTTTCTTGGTAGCGGCTTCGATCTTACGTGTGATGTACCACTGTTGTGCGATCGACAGGCAGTTGTTCACAACCCAGTACAGCACCAGACCCGCCGGGAACCACAGGAAGAAGAAGGTGAAGATGATTGGCATCATTTTCATCACCTTGGCCTGCATCGGATCCGGAGGAGTCGGGTTCAGCTGCTGCTGGATGAACATGGTGGCGCCCATGATGATCGGCAGGATGAAGAACGGATCCTTGATCGACAGGTCGGTAATCCACAGCATGAACGGTGCCTGGCGCATTTCCACGCTTTCCAGGAGTACCCAGTACAAGGACAGGAACACCGGCATCTGCACGAGGATTGGCAAGCAACCACCCAGCGGATTGATCTTCTCTTTCTTGTACAGCTCCATCATGGCTTGCGACATTTTCTGCCGGTCGTCGCCATGTTGCTCTTTCAGAGCCGCCAGTTTCGGCGCCACTGCACGCATACGCGCCATGGATTTGTAGCTGGCTGCCGACAGCGGGAAGAAGATCCCCTTGATCAGCATGGTCAGGAAGATGATCGACCAGCCCCAGTTACCCACAATGCTGTGGATATGTTGCAGCAGCCAGAAGATTGGCTGGGCAATGAACCACAGAATGCCGTAGTCGACGGTCAGTTCCAGGCCTGGGGACAACTCTTTCAGTACGGCCTGGCTTTTTGGACCGGCGTACAGAGTGGCGGTGGTTTCAGCCTTGGCACCTGGTGCAACGGTCAGCGCCGGGCCAGTGAAACCGATGATGTAGTTGCCTTGGTTGTCCTTGCGGGTCTGCACCACGTTGCTTTCGTTCTTCGCCGGGATCCAGGCGGTCACGAAGTAGTGTTGCAGCCAGGCAACCCAGCCACCTTGCACGGTTTCTTTCAGCGAGCCCTTGTCGATATCTTTCATCGACACTTTTTTGTACGGCTCGGAACTTGTCCACAGGGCGGCGCCCAGGTAAGTCGCGGTGCCGGTTGCGGTGCTGGAAGAAGGATCGGAGCTGGCGTCGCGTTTGAGCTGAGCAAACAGGTTGCCAGTCCAGGCCTTGTCGCTGGTGTTGTCGATCAGATAGGTGACTTTCAGATCGTACAGACCGCGGGTAAAGGTGAAACGCTTGATGTAGTTGACGCCGGCGTCGCTGAATTTCAGGTCGACATTCAGCTGGTTCTGGCCGTCAGCCAGTTGATAAGTCTTTTTCTCGGCCGAATAAACCGGGCGTCCTGCAGGACGGGCATCCGGACCGTTGACACCGGTCAGGCCGCTTTGCGCCAGATAAGTACGTTCGCCACCGTTATCGAACAGTTGGAACGGAATTTCCGGATGGTCCTGGCGACGTGGATACAGCGGCAGCTTCAGCTGGGCGATATCACCACCTTGAGGATCGATAGCCAGATCGAGCACATCCGTTTTTACCTGGATGAGGTCTTTGCTTGCCGCTACCGGAGTTTCGGTAGGGGTGCTGGTATCGGTATTCGCGCTGGGTACATCGGCACTGGCGGAAGCATTGTTACCAACAGGCGTATCCGGTAGAGCCGGGGTGGCGGTGTTGGCAGCAACATTCTGAGTCGGCAGGGCAGCCTGGCCATAATCCTGGTTCCACTTAAGAACCATGACGTAGGACACGATTGCCAGGGCGACGATCAGGATCGTGCGTTTAATATCCATGATTACTCGGCCATCGAAGAAGAACGGGAGGTAGGGATAGGTGGAACCGGGTCATAACCACCGGGATTCCACGGATGACAGCGACCTAAACGACGAAAGGTCAGCCAGCCACCGCGCAGAAGGCCATGATTTTCGATGGCTTCATACGCGTAGCAGGAACAGCTGGGGTAGAAACGACAGTGACTGGCCATCAGAGGACTAATGGCATAGCGATAAAACTGGATCGGAACGAGTGCCAGTTTACGCATTCGGGCTGTCTACCCCTACAGTTTCGGTTTTGACTGCTGGTGCCGGCTTGTTACGGGCCAGACGCTTCCAGAGCTTGTCGAAATGCTGAATCAATTCGGGGTTTTCTACATCGCCCAAACCTTTGCGCGCGACGATAACGATGTCCCAGCCGACCAGAGAATCCTGGTTCAGGCGAAACGATTCGCGCATCAGACGTTTGAGGCGATTGCGCTCAACGGAGAGCTTGACGCTCTTTTTTCCGATAACCAGCCCCAGACGGGGATGATCCAGATCGTTGTTGCGCGCAAGGAGCAGGAGATTTTTCCCCGGAACCTTGCCGGTAGGGGAGTCAAAGACTGCCTTGAAATGCCGGGGGGTAAGCAGACGCTTTTCCCGACTGAAGTCCTGACTCACCTCCAGTGCCGGAGTATCAAACTGCCAGACGCGCACGACCTTTGGCGCGACGACGCGACAGGACGGCACGACCGTTCTTGGTAGCCATGCGAGCACGGAAACCGTGGGTACGAGCGCGTTTGATAGTGCTTGGTTGGAAAGTACGTTTCATTGTCGTGTTACCTGGTTCGTCCACAACGGGCCGGAATGGCCCCCGTTTTAAGAGATCGGCGATTCTAGAGAAAGCAAGCCTCTAGGTCAATTTCCAACCAGCTTTTCCTTTATCTGGGTATGTCCGCCTCTGAGGCCGAAGAACCGGGTCAGCCAGATATAAAAATAAAGAAGGGAATTATTTAAAGCTTTTCTGTAAAGCTTATAAAGGCTAGGGACGCCCCTGTCTGTGGATAACTACATTCAACCCTTATAAAACGTGCTGTACAGAGAATGACAACACTGTCGAGAAACGGTGTTCTGCCTGTGCTGCGCTATCGGAAAAGCTGTGTGTGGAAAGGTGAGTTATCCACAAGCGGGTTATCCACCGATTTTCGCCCCCAGTTGTGCAATGCCCTTAGGCGTGGTTATCCACAGAGCTTATGCACATACCATTGGTCGTGTTTTTTCGGGATAAAGCGTTGATTCATAGCGCCCTGTGATCAACCTACATGTGGATAAGTGTGCGTCTGGTCGTTACAATGGCGGCTTGTTTTTGCCTCACCGGCTTTCAACTTAGGGGATATCCGTGTCAGTGGAACTTTGGCAGCAGTGCGTGGAGCTTCTGCGTGATGAGCTGCCTGCCCAGCAATTCAACACTTGGATCCGTCCGCTACAGGTCGAAGCCGAAGGCGACGAGTTGCGTGTATACGCACCGAATCGTTTTGTTCTCGATTGGGTCAACGAAAAGTACCTGGGCCGCGTGCTCGAGCTGCTGGATGAGCATGGCAATGGCATGGCGCCGGCGCTTTCCTTATTAATAGGCAGCAAACGCAGTTCCGCTCCTCGTGCGGCACCCAATGCTCCGCTGGCCGCCGCGGTTGCCTCTCAGGTTCAGCAGGCAGCTGCTGCCGCCCCGGTCGCTGCGCCGGCTCCGGCCGCACCGACCAAGCCGGCGACCCAGAAAGTCGCCGAAGTCAGCGAAGAACCCTCTCGTGACAGCTTCGACCCGATGGCGGGGGCCAGCTCGCAGCAGGCTCCAGTGCGCGCCGAACAGCGCACCGTTCAAGTGGAAGGTGCGCTCAAGCACACCAGTTACCTGAACCGCACCTTCACCTTCGAAAACTTTGTGGAAGGCAAGTCGAACCAGCTGGCCCGCGCCGCGGCCTGGCAGGTAGCCGACAATCCCAAGCATGGTTACAACCCGCTCTTCCTTTATGGGGGCGTAGGTTTGGGTAAGACCCACTTGATGCATGCTGTGGGTAACCATCTATTAAAGAAGAACCCGAATGCCAAGGTCGTTTACCTGCATTCCGAGCGCTTCGTGGCTGACATGGTCAAGGCGCTGCAACTCAACGCGATCAATGAGTTCAAACGCTTCTACCGTTCGGTGGATGCGTTGCTGATCGACGATATCCAGTTCTTCGCCCGCAAGGAGCGCTCCCAGGAAGAGTTTTTCCACACCTTCAACGCCCTGCTCGAAGGCGGCCAACAGGTGATTCTCACCAGTGACCGCTATCCGAAGGAAATCGAAGGCCTGGAAGAACGCCTGAAATCGCGCTTCGGCTGGGGCCTGACCGTGGCGGTAGAGCCACCGGAACTGGAAACCCGCGTCGCGATCCTGATGAAGAAAGCCGACCAGGCCAAAGTCGAACTGCCTCACGATGCGGCGTTCTTCATTGCCCAGCGGATTCGCTCCAACGTGCGTGAGCTGGAGGGTGCGCTCAAGCGTGTCATCGCCCACTCGCACTTCATGGGGCGCGACATCACCATCGAGCTGATTCGCGAATCGCTGAAGGACCTGCTGGCTCTGCAGGACAAGCTGGTCTCTGTGGATAACATTCAGCGTACAGTCGCCGAGTACTACAAGATCAAGATCTCCGATCTGCTGTCCAAGCGTCGCTCGCGTTCTGTCGCGCGTCCGCGCCAGGTGGCCATGGCCTTGTCCAAGGAACTGACCAACCACAGCCTGCCGGAAATCGGCGACGTGTTCGGCGGCCGCGACCACACTACGGTCTTGCACGCATGCCGCAAGATCAATGAACTTAAGGAATCCGACGCGGACATCCGCGAGGACTACAAGAACCTGCTGCGTACTCTGACCACTTGATGACTCCAGCGCAGCTTATTAAGGCAAGGGACTAGACCATGCATTTCACCATTCAACGCGAAGCCCTGTTGAAACCCCTGCAACTGGTCGCCGGCGTCGTCGAACGTCGTCAGACCTTGCCGGTACTTTCCAACGTGCTGTTGGTTGTCGAAGGCCAGCAACTGTCGCTGACCGGTACCGACCTGGAAGTCGAGCTGGTCGGTCGCGTGCAGCTGGAAGAGCCGGCGGAGCCAGGCGAAATCACTGTCCCGGCGCGTAAGCTGATGGACATCTGCAAGAGCCTGCCGAACGATGCCCTGATCGACATCAAGGTCGATGAGCAGAAGCTGGTGGTCAAAGCTGGCCGTAGCCGCTTTACCCTGTCCACCTTGCCGGCCAACGATTTCCCGACCGTGGAAGAAGGTCCGGGCTCGCTGACCTGCCAGCTGGAGCAGAGCAAGCTGCGTCGCCTGATCGAACGCACCAGCTTCGCCATGGCCCAGCAGGACGTGCGCTACTACCTCAACGGCATGCTGCTGGAAGTCTCCGCCGGCATCATCCGTGCCGTGGCCACCGACGGTCACCGCCTGGCAATGTGCTCGATGCAGGCCGATATCGGTCAGCCGGATCGCCACCAGGTGATCGTGCCGCGCAAGGGCATCCTGGAACTGGCCCGCCTGCTCACCGAGCCGGACGGCAATGTCAGCATCGTGCTGGGTCAGCACCACATCCGTGCGACCACCGGCGAGTTCACCTTCACTTCCAAGCTGGTCGACGGCAAGTTCCCGGACTACGAGCGCGTGCTGCCGAAGGGCGGTGACAAGCTGGTGCTGGGCGACCGTCAGGCGCTGCGCGAAGCCTTCAGCCGTACCGCGATCCTGTCCAACGAGAAGTACCGCGGTATCCGTCTGCAACTGGCCAACGGTCAGCTGAAAATCCAGGCGAACAACCCGGAGCAGGAAGAGGCGGAAGAAGAGGTAGGCGTGGAATACAACGGCGGCTCGCTGGAGATCGGCTTCAACGTGAGCTACCTGCTCGACGTGCTGGGCGTGATGACCACCGAACAGGTACGCCTGATCCTGTCCGATTCCAACAGCAGTGCGCTGGTGCAGGAATCCGACAACGACGACTCGGCCTACGTTGTCATGCCGATGCGCCTGTAATCATGCTCAGCAGAAGCTAGATGTCCCTCAGTCGTGTCTCGGTCACCGCGGTGCGCAATCTGCACCCGGTGACCTTCTCCCCCTCCCCCCGCATCAACCTCCTCTACGGCGCCAACGGCAGTGGCAAAACCAGCGTGCTGGAAGCCATCCACTTGCTGGGGCTTGCTCGCTCGTTTCGCAGTGCCCGTTTATTGCCGGTGATCCAGTACGAACAACTCGCCTGTACGGTGTTCGGTCAGGTCGAGCTGGCGGAAGGAGGACATAGCAGCCTGGGGATATCTCGCGACCGCCAGGGTGAGTTCCAGATCCGCATTGACGGGCAGAACGCCCGCAGTGCCGCGCAGCTGGCGGAGATCCTGCCCCTGCAGTTAATCAACCCGGACAGTTTCCGCTTGCTGGAAGGGGCTCCGAAAATTAGGCGCCAGTTCCTTGATTGGGGTGTGTTCCACGTGGAACCGCGCTTCATGTCAACCTGGCAGCGCTTGCAGAAGGCCCTGCGGCAGCGGAACTCATGGCTGCGGCATGGTACACTTGACGCCGCTTCGCAAGCAGCCTGGGACAGGGAGCTGTGTCAGGCCAGCGCTGAAATTGATGAATACCGCCGCGCTTATATCAAAGCCTTGAAACCAGTCTTTGAGCGGACCTTGAGCGAGCTGGTAGAGCTCGAGGGCTTAACGCTTAGCTATTACCGTGGTTGGGATAAAGAGCGAGAGCTCAGTGCAGTGCTCGCGACATCCCTCCATCGTGATCAGCAAATGGGTCATACCCAGGCCGGCCCCCAACGTGCTGATTTGCGTCTCAGATTGGGCGCACACAACGCTGCGGACATCTTGTCCCGCGGTCAGCAGAAGTTGGTGGTCTGTGCCTTGCGGATCGCCCAGGGGCACCTGGTCAGCCAGGCCCGGCGCGGTCAGTGTATTTATCTGGTGGATGACTTGCCGTCCGAGCTGGACGAGCAGCATCGCCGCGCACTTTGTCGCTTGTTGGAAGACTTACGCTGCCAGGTGTTCATCACCTGTGTAGACCACGAATTATTGAGGGAAGGCTGGCAGACGGAAACGCCAGTTGCCCTGTTCCACGTGGAACAGGGCCGTATCACCCAGACCCACGACCATCGGGAGTGAAGGCATGAGCGAAGAAAACACGTACGACTCGAGCAGCATTAAAGTGCTGAAAGGTTTGGATGCCGTACGCAAACGTCCCGGTATGTACATTGGTGACACCGACGATGGCAGCGGTCTGCACCATATGGTGTTCGAGGTGGTCGATAACTCGATCGACGAAGCTCTGGCTGGCCACTGCGACGACATCAGCATCATCATCCACCCGGACGAATCCATTACCGTGCGCGACAACGGTCGCGGCATCCCGGTAGACGTGCATAAAGAAGAAGGCGTTTCCGCAGCGGAGGTCATCATGACCGTGCTGCACGCCGGCGGTAAGTTCGACGACAACTCCTACAAAGTATCCGGCGGTCTGCACGGTGTGGGTGTGTCGGTAGTGAACGCCCTGTCCGAAGAACTGGTGCTGACCGTTCGCCGCAGTGGCAAGATCTGGGAGCAGACCTACGTTCACGGTGTGCCTCAGGCGCCTATGGCGATCGTCGGTGACAGCGAAACCACCGGTACCCAGATTCACTTCAAGGCTTCCAGCGAGACTTTCAAGAACATCCATTTCAGCTGGGACATCCTGGCCAAGCGGATTCGTGAACTGTCCTTCCTCAACTCTGGTGTCGGTATCGTTCTGAAGGACGAGCGCAGTGGCAAGGAAGAGCTGTTCAAGTACGAAGGCGGCCTGCGTGCGTTCGTTGAATACCTGAACACCAACAAGACTGCAGTCAACCAGGTGTTCCACTTCAACGTGCAGCGTGAAGACGGCATCGGCGTGGAAATCGCCCTGCAGTGGAATGATAGCTTCAACGAAAACCTGCAGTGCTTCACCAACAACATTCCGCAGCGCGACGGCGGCACCCACCTGGTGGGCTTCCGTTCGGCACTGACGCGTAACCTGAACAACTACATCGAGCAGGAAGGTCTGGCGAAGAAGCACAAGGTCGCCACCACCGGTGACGATGCCCGCGAAGGCCTGACCGCGATCATTTCGGTCAAGGTGCCGGATCCGAAGTTCAGCTCCCAGACCAAAGACAAGTTGGTGTCTTCCGAAGTGAAGACCGCGGTCGAACAGGAAATGGGCAAGTACTTCTCCGACTTCCTGCTGGAAAACCCGAACGAAGCCAAGCTGGTGGTCGGCAAGATGCTCGACGCCGCCCGTGCCCGTGAAGCGGCGCGTAAGGCCCGTGAGATGACCCGCCGTAAAGGTGCGCTGGATATCGCCGGCCTGCCGGGCAAACTGGCGGACTGCCAGGAAAAAGACCCTGCCCTTTCCGAACTCTACCTGGTGGAAGGTGACTCTGCTGGCGGCTCCGCCAAGCAGGGACGCAACCGCAAGACCCAGGCGATTCTGCCGCTCAAGGGCAAGATTCTTAACGTCGAGAAAGCGCGCTTCGACAAGATGATTTCCTCGCAAGAGGTCGGCACCTTGATCACTGCACTCGGCTGCGGCATCGGCCGCGAAGAGTACAACATCGACAAGCTGCGTTATCACAACATCATCATCATGACCGACGCCGACGTCGACGGTTCGCACATCCGTACCCTGCTGCTGACTTTCTTCTTCCGTCAGCTGCCGGAGCTGATCGAGCGTGGCTACATCTACATCGCTCAACCGCCGCTGTACAAGGTCAAGAAAGGCAAGCAAGAGCAATACATCAAAGACGACGACGCCATGGAAGAGTACATGACGCAGTCGGCCCTGGAAGATGCGAGCCTGCACCTGAACGAAGAAGCACCGGGTATTTCCGGCGAGGCGCTGGAGCGCCTGGTGAACGACTTCCGCATGGTCATGAAAACCCTCAAGCGTCTGTCGCGCCTGTACCCTCAGGAGCTGACCGAGCACTTCATCTACCTGCCTGCCGTGAGCCTGGAGCAACTCTCCGATCACGCGGCCATGCAGGATTGGCTGGCCCAATATGAAGTCCGCCTGCGCACCGTCGAGAAGTCCGGCCTGGTCTACAAGGCCAGCCTGCGTGAAGACCGTGAACGTAATGTCTGGCTGCCAGAGGTCGAACTGATCTCCCACGGCCTGTCGAACTACGTCACTTTCAACCGCGACTTCTTCGGCAGCAATGACTACAAGACCGTCGTCACCCTCGGCGCTCAACTGAGCTCCCTGCTGGACGAAGGCGCTTATATTCAGCGTGGCGAACGCAAGAAGGCGGTGACCGAGTTCAAGGAAGCCCTGGACTGGCTGATGACCGAAAGCACCAAGCGCCACACCATCCAGCGATACAAAGGTCTGGGCGAGATGAACCCGGATCAGCTGTGGGAAACCACCATGGACCCAAGCGTGCGCCGCATGCTCAAGGTCACCATCGAAGACGCCATCGGCGCCGACCAGATCTTCAACACCCTGATGGGTGATGCGGTCGAGCCTCGTCGCGACTTTATCGAAAGCAACGCCCTGGCGGTATCCAACCTGGATTTCTGATCCGGGTTGCATCGCCGAAATGAAAAAGGCCAACGCTCAGCGTTGGCCTTTTTTATTGCCCGGCTAAAAAGGCCGCCCTACTCGGCCGCCGAAACACTTTCCAGTCGATAGCCATAGCCATAGATAGTCAGCAGCTGCCAGCCACGATCCGCGGTCAGCCCCAGCTTGTTGCGCAGTCGGTAGATATGGGTGTCCAGAGGTCGAGAGGAGACGATTTCCTCATGGGTCCAGAAACGCTCGTAGAGGTATTCCCGGGATAACGGCCGACCCAGGTTGGCGAACAGGCAACGGGCCAGGCGGTACTCGCGCTCGGTGAGGCTGATCGGGCTTCCGGCTCGGGTCACGGTCAGCTCGGCGTCGTCGAAGGCCAGGTCGTTGAAGGTCTGCACCTCGACGGCCGCCGAACGCTGCAAGCCATGGCGGCGCAGGACGGCGGTCACCCGTGCCTTGAGTTCGTTGGGACGGAAAGGTTTGCTCACATAGTCGTCGGCACCGGTGTTCAGGGCCTGGACGATATCGCTCTCGGCATCGCGGCTGGTGAGCATGATGGCGGCTGGTGGTGCCTCCATGTGTTCGCGGGTCCAGCGCAGCAATGAGAGTCCGCTGAGGTCCGGCAGTTGCCAGTCGAGAATCAGCAGGTCGAAGGTTTCGCGCCGCAGTTGCCGCAGCAGGTCCTCGCCACGCTCGAAGCTGTGCAGCGTCCATGGCTGTTCCCCGGGGCCGGGGATCTGTCGCAGTGTCTGTTCCACCCGTGCCAGTTCGGCGGGCTCGTCATCCAGTATTGCGACACGCATGCGGGGCAGTTCCTTTTATCGCGAGAGAATGCTGATGGCTTTATTTGAGGCCTTTCCTGGCGCTGAGTTTAGGCTTATCAGACGAATCTGAACAATTGTGGCGAATTGCTCTGGTTCATACCTTTGCTCGGTACGCTGATGTCATATAGCCGGTAGCCGACAGGAGCACTGTCCATCCGGCCTGCATTCATTGCAGAACGATACCGGCTCGAACGTGCAAGGAAAAGGACTATGGGGAACATCCTGGGGAAGGGGCGGTTGCTCTACGCGCGCATTGCGCAGGCAGCGGACCTGGCTCGATTTACCACTTTGATGCTCGCGGCTTGCCTGAGCCTGGGCTCGACCGCGGAGCAGCCTGCGCTGCCGTCTTCGGATTACGCCCTGCCGGTGCAGCGTTATTTCAGCCCGTCTGTAACCACTATCGGGTTCAGCGACTCCCAGGGGTTCGCCCCGATCAGCGCGCCACAGACACAGATGCCGCAGCCCATGGTCTATCAGGAGCAGCAGCGTTGGGTGTTCTAGATCAGACAATTCTGAACAAATATTGCAAACCGGCCCGGCTTCCACAGCATGTCGGTAAATTCGTAGTCGCTGAGTGGCACACAGGGGCAATCGGAAGTGCTCCGACACAGGGAGTGTCAACCGCCGGATTGGCGGATGGCAGGCCGGGGCTTGTCTTCGGTTTGCAGTACAGGGGAATACAGGGAGTGCCTCCTCAGGACGTAATGCTCCGACACAGGGATGTGTCATCCCTCCTCTCCCGCGCGGCCCCACGGCGCCGCCAGCCAACAAACAACTCCTCATTTTTTATCTGTGAAGGCCTCTGATGAAGACATTCGGCGCTGAGTTTTTCGGTACGTTCTGGTTGGTCCTGGGCGGGTGCGGGAGCGCCGTGCTGGCGGCCGGTGTTCCACAGTTCGGGATCGGTTATCTGGGGGTAGCCCTGGCCTTTGGCCTGAGCGTCCTGACCATGGCTTATGCATTGGGTCCGATTTCCGGGGCTCACCTCAACCCTGCGGTCTCGGTTGGCCTGTGGTTGAGCGGGCGTTTCCCGGGTAGCCGGCTGCTGCCTTACATCGTCGCCCAGGTTCTCGGTGGGCTCGCCGCGGGCGGCGTACTGTTCCTGATCGCCTCCGGCAAGGTCGGGTTCGACGCTTCGGCGGGCTTTGCGGCCAACGGTTACGGTGAACACTCGCCTGGCGGCTACTCGATGTTCGCTGCGCTGTTGACCGAAGTCGTGCTCACGGCGATGTTCCTCCTGATCATCCTGGGTGCCACCGCCAAGCGCGCGCCAGCCGGTTTTGCCCCGATTGCCATTGGCCTGACGCTGACCCTGATCCACCTGATCAGCATTCCGGTCACCAATACTTCGGTCAACCCGGCCCGCAGTACCGCGGTAGCCTTCTTCGCCGGCGAGTGGGCAGTGTCCCAGCTGTGGCTGTTCTGGGTAGCACCTCTGTTGGGCGCAGGGCTGGGAGCTCTGGCCTATCGGTTGATCTCCATCGAGCGGGACTGACCTGAACGGCTGGATGCGCCGATTCGCATCCAGCCGGCATGGAGCCAGACAGCACAGCCGCTCTTTAGCGGTTGTGCTGTTTGTCCCGTAAAGGAATGACCCTGGCCGGCCTTGGTTCAAGAGGTATGGTCAGAACGCTAACAATGCAGTTCTAATGGCACGGACTTCAGAAGAGCGCGACTACGGACCCATGAACCCATGACCTCCTTGCACATCCGCCACCGGGCCATGCTCGTTTCATTTCTGCTCGGCAGCACACTGGCCTTTTCCACGGCGCAGGCTGCCATTGCAGCACCCAAGCGCCCTCCCTATATCGATGACAACCAGCAATGCCGTGGCCAACCGCTGCCGGCGACGGTCGAGCACCTCACGGGCGAAGCCTGGAAGCTGGATGCCAAGGGCAACCAGGTGCCCCTGGAAGAAGGCATGAGCGTCGATGAACTCGAAGGAGTGAAGACCTCGCCGTCGGCATTCGTCAGCCTGTCCCTGGGCGATGGCTCGCTGGTGGTGTTGCCCTCCAGTTCCCAGATCACCCTGCACCTGAATGAAGAACATGCAATCCCCCAGGTCGCGCTCGAGCAGGGGCAGATCGAATCCTATGTGATCAAGCGCCCGAGCGATTACGACCGCTTCCAGATCGTCACGCCGATCGGCGTGCTGGGTGTACGCGGCACGCACTTCCGGGTGCGTAATGACGATCAGCAGTCGCTGGTGGAAGTGCTTAATGGCCAGGTAGCGGTCAATCGCGAAGACGGCGAAGCACCGAAAAAGACCAAGGGCAAGAAACGCCCTGTGGATAAACCGGTCGGACCTGTAGCTGGTGAAGTCCAGGTCATGGGGCGACAAGGTTTGCGCATCCAGAAAGAAGGCCCGCTGAAACCGGTCGATCTGTTGCCCGCGCCGCAGCTGATGGGCCAGGCGGGCCAGACGGGCGATCTGCCGGTCTGGCAACTGATCATGAAGCCCTTGCCGGGCGCCAAGCGTTATCGGGCCCAGGTGGCAACCGACAAGACCTTCCTCAATATCAAGCAGGAACAGTTCTCCAGCACGCCGGAAGTCAACTTCAGCGGCCTGGAAGCCTTTTTTTATCATGTCCGCCTTTCTGCTTTCGATGAGCACGGACTCGAAGGAGAGACGGGGGTCTATGACATCTTCTATTACCCCAGGACCACGCGTGTTCAATAAGTGCGCGGCGGTTTGTCGGTGAGGCGCTGGCGCCGACCCGAGGGCCGGGAGCCGACGCAAGCCCAGCGACTGTTTGGCGGTCTGGTGCGGGAATGGGCATGGGTCAGCCTGATCCTGCTGCCATTGACCGCCCTGTTGTCGCTGAGCCACGGGCTGGCGCTGAATAACCTGCTGTATGACAACCTGCGGCGGCTCAGCCCGCTGCCGGTCGATTCACGCCTGTTGCTGATCACCATCGACGATTACAGCCTGCAGCAGTTGGGCCAGTGGCCCTGGCCGCGTACCCTGCATGCCGACCTGCTGGATCGGCTGACGGCGGCCAAGGTCCAGGGCGTGCTGTTCGACGTGATCTTCAGCGAACCCGACAGCGTCCCCGAGAACGATCAGCGCCTGGCCCAGGCGATCTGCCGCGAGGGCCAGGTATTCCTGCCCCTGCTGCGCGAGAGCGTGGCCCGCTACGGCCAGCCGCTGGGCGAGATCGAGCCGGTGCAGCCGTTGAATCAGTGCGCCAAGGCGGTCGGCCATATCAATGCCGAAGCCGACACCGATGGCACGGTCCGCAGCGTCTATCTGCGCGAAGGCCCACCGCAGGCGCCGAAGGCGCAATTGGCCTGGCTGCTTTATCAACAGGCGCACCCGGCGGGTACTGCCCTGTCGATGCCTGGCTCGGACACCGCGCAGATCACCCAGGGCTGGATGCGCAGCAACGAAATACGCATCCCCTTCATCAGCGCCCAGGCCGGGTTCCCCAGCGTTCCCTATGTCAGCGTATTGCGTGGCGAAGTCCCGCCGGAGCTGTTGCGCGACAAGCTGATCCTGATCGGAACCACTGCTCCCGGCCTGGGCGACCGTTATGTCACCCCGCAGTCGGCCAGCGTTGGCACCACCCCGGGTATCGAGATCCAGGCCAACCTGCTCAATGGCTTGTTGCAGCAGCGCACCATCGTCGCTCTGGGGCAATGGCCGGCTGCGGCGCTGTCGGTGCTGCTGGTGGCGGCCCTGCTGGGATTGCTGCTGGTACGGCCGCGGCATGCGTTGTGGCTGACCCTGGCCTGTATGGCGGCGGCCCTGCTCGGTTCGGCCGGGCTGCTGCGCCTGGGGCTGTGGTGGCCACCAGTGGCCAGCCTGTTGGGGATGCTGCTGGCCTACCTGATCTGGAACTGGCGCCGCCTGAGCGTGATCCTGGCCTACTTCGGCTGGGAACTGGCGCGCCTGGACAGCGAACCCAAGGTATTGCCCGAACGCCGGCGCACCCAGACCCCCGCCGGGGATGTGCTGCAGGGACAGATCGTGGCTCTGGAGCAGGCCTTGAGCCGCACCCGCGACACCCGCCGGTTCATTGCCGATGGCCTGGAATACCTGCCGGTGGCCACCCTGATCAGCGATCCGGATGGCCGCGTGCTGCTGGCCAACCGCAACGCCCGCGAAGTGTTCGGCAATGCCTTGATCGGCGAGGACCTGGTCCACCAGTTGGCGGGCCTGGGTTATCCCGGCTTGCAGGACGGGCAACGCCCTGCCCTGTCGCAACTGCAGCCTTTGGAGTTTCGGGATATCGAACAGCGCAGCCTGCGCGTGGACCTGGCCCCCTTGCTGCCGATCGACAGCGATACCCCGATCGGCTGGCTGCTGAGCCTCACCGACCTGAGCCTCGAACGGGACGCCGAGCAGCAGCGGGCAACCCTGTTGCGCTTCCTGTCCCATGACCTGCGCGCGCCGCATTCGGCGATCCTGGCCTTGCTCGATGTACAGCGGCACCAGGGCTCGGGCGACACGCGGATCTACAGCCAGATCGAACTGCAGGTGCGTCGCGCCCTGGGGCTTACCGAAGCCTTTGTGCAACTGGCGAAGGCCGAGTCCGAGGCCTATCAGTTCCAGCCGAGCATGTTCGCCATGCTGGTGCTGGATGCGTTTGACCAGGCCATGACCATCGCCCAACTGAAAAACATCCAGCTGGTGCATGACCTCGACGACGATGCCGAAGGCATGGTGCTGGCCGATCAGTCCCTGCTGACCCGGGCCTTGTTCAATCTGCTGGAAAACGCCATCAAGTACAGCCCGTCGGGCTCGACCGTCCGCGTGCAAGTCGCTTGCACGGAAGGCTGGCTGATCTGCGATATCACCGACCAGGGCAAAGGTATTGCGGCCGATGATCTGCCGCAGCTGTTCGTGCAATACCAGCGCTTCGCCTCGGCCCAGGGCAGTGAAGGCCTGGGGCTTGGTTTGTCGATGGTCAAGGCGGTGGTCGACCGGCATGAAGGGCGGATTGTCTGCCGTAGCGTGGTCGGCGAGGGGACGACTTTCAGCCTGCAATTACCCTTGCTCACGGACTGAATATCGACAGGCGAAAAAAAACCGGCTCCAGGCCGGTTTTTTCGCATCCAAAAAACTTATGCACGTTTTTCTGGATTTTAACGGTTTATAAAATATGTATATAAATCATCGATTTATGAATTTTATATAGCGATTTCCGCTAAAACGGTACACAGGTTATCCACAGAAACTCAGATGGCCATTTTGTCCGGTGCCGCGGCTACCGGGGGCAGCGAACCCATGTCCCGCTGCGCCTGCTCATTCCAGGCCGCGACCCGGTCGTTGAGCTCGGCGATGGCCCGTGGTCCGGAGCCTTCGGCGTACATCGGCGCACCGATCACCACGGTGATGGTGCCGGGGTGTCTGATCCAACCGGTCTTCGGCCAGTATTTGCCGGCGTTGTGCGCTATCGGCAGCACCGGCAAGTCGGCATTGACCGCCAGGGCGCTGCCGCTGCGGGAAAACTTGCCCATCTGGCCGTAAGGCACCCGGGTGCCTTCCGGGAAGATCAGTACCCAGACATTGTCCTTGAGCAGTTCGTCGCCTTTGCTGGCGACCTGCTTGAGCGCGGCCTTGGGGTTGTCGCGGTCGATGGCGATCGGACGCAGCATGGCCATGGCCCAGCCGAAGAACGGCACATACAGCAGCTCACGCTTGAGCACCTGGCTCAGCGGTTCGAAATAGGCCGAGAGAAAGAACGTCTCCCAAGTGCTCTGGTGGTTCGAGACAATCACGCAAGGACGCTCGGGGACGTTTTCCGCGCCCTTCACTTCCACGTTGATCTTGAGAAACACCTTGGTCAGCCACAACGCGCAGCGACACCAATAGACGTTGATAAAGCGATAGCGCGCCTTGAACGGCAGGAAGGGCGCGATAAAAAAGCTCAGGGAGCACCACAGCAACGAACTGGTGCCCAGCAGCAGGTAAAAGAAGAAGGTTCTGATTGCCTGCAGGATCGACATAGCGGCGTTTACCGTTGCGGGCATTGCCCGCCTCTAAAAAAGCGCACTCCCGAACAGTCCTTGGCCAGGATGTCAGAAGAACTCTCTAATTGTGGATAAGTTCAGCGGCGACTGCCGCCAGGTCGTCAAAAATCAAGGTGCCTACCGGTAGGGGTTTCCCCAGGGTCTTTTCGCCTTTCCCGGTCTTTACCAAAACTGGCTGAGAGTCGACGGCTTTTGCGGCTTCCAGGTCACCGAGACTGTCGCCCACAAACCATAGACCAGCCAGATCCACTTCGTAGTGCCGGGCAATGGTCTGCAACATGCCGGGCTTGGGTTTGCGGCAGGCGCAGCCTTCGTCCGGGCCATGGGGGCAGTAAACGATGAGGCCGAGTTCGCCGCCCTGCTCGGCCACCAGAGAGCGCAGGCGCTCGTGCATGGCGTCGAGGGTGGCGACATCGTAGTAACCGCGAGCGATGCCCGACTGGTTGGTAGCGACCGCTACCGTCCAGCCGGCCTTGCTCAACTGCGCGATGGCCTCGACCGAGCCGGGGAGCGGAATCCACTCCTCCACCGATTTGATGTAAGCGTCGGAGTCGTGATTGATCACTCCGTCCCGATCGAGAATCAGCAGTTTCACGTACGCCTTACCCCAGCAACGAGATGTCGGCGACACCGAGGAACAGACCCCGCAGACGTGCCAGCAGCGCGTAGCGGTTGGCCCGCACGTTGGCGTCTTCGGCGTTGACCATCACCTTCTCGAAGAAGGCGTCGACCGGCTCGCGCAGGGCGGCCAGGCGGGCCAGGGTCTCGCTGTACTGACGCGCCGCGGCCATTGGCTGCACGGCCTGGTCCGCTTGCTGGATCGCCGAGTACAGGGAGAACTCGTTGGCGTTGTCGAAGTACTTGGCTTCCACTGTTGTCGGCACGCTGCCTTCGACCTTGCTCAGCAGGTTCGAGACGCGCTTGTTCACCGCGGCCAGCGCGGCGGCTTCCGGCAGCTTGCGGAAGGCCTGCACGGCCTGCACGCGCTGGTCGAAGTCCAGGGCCGAACCCGGCTTCAGGGCACGGACCGACAGGTAGGTGGCGACATCCACGCCTTCGTCTTCGTAACGGGCACGCAGACGGTCGAAGATGAACTCCAGGACCTGATCGGCCAGGCCGGCGCTCTTGACCTTACTGCCGAACGCGCTGACGGCGAACGCCACGGCTTCGGTCAGGTCCAGGTCGAGCTTCTTGTCGATCAGGATGCGCAGCACGCCCAGCGCGGCACGACGCAGCGCGTACGGGTCCTTGCTGCCGGTCGGCAGCATGCCGATGCCGAAGATGCCGACCAGAGTGTCGAGCTTGTCGGCGATGGCCACGGCGGCACCGGTGACGGTGCTTGGCAGCTCGGCGCCGGCGCCACGCGGCATGTACTGCTCGTTCAGCGCCAGGGCGACGTCTTCCGGCTCGCCGTCATTGAGGGAGTAGTAGTAACCGGCGATACCTTGCATTTCCGGGAACTCGCCGACCATTTCGGTGGCCAGGTCGCACTTCGACAGCAGGCCCGCGCGCGCGGCACGCTGGGCGTCGCCGCCGATGCGCGGGGCGATGAACGCGGCCAGTTTCGAGACGCGCTCGGCCTTGTCGTAGACGCTGCCCAGCTTCTCCTGGAACACCACGTTCTGCAGGCGCAGGTTGAAGTCTTCGAGCTTCTGTTTCTTGTCCTGCTTGAAGAAGAACTCGGCGTCGGTCAGGCGTGGGCGAACGACTTTCTCGTTGCCCTCGATGATCTGGCGCGGGTCCTTGCTTTCGATGTTGGCCACGGTGATGAAACGCGGCAGCAGCTTGCCGTCGACGTCCAGCAGGCAGAAGTACTTCTGGTTGTCCTGCATGGTGGTGATCAGGGCTTCCTGCGGCACTTCGAGGAAACGCTCCTCGAACGAGCACACCAGCGGCACCGGCCATTCCACCAGGGCGGTCACTTCGTCCAGCAAGTCAGCTGGAACGATGGCAGTACCTTCCTGCAGGCGCGCCAGTTCTTCGGTGCGCTTGCTGATCAGCTCGCGACGCTCGTTGGCGTCGGCCAGCACATAGGCGGCACGCAGGTCGTCCAGATAGTTGGCCGGCGAGGTGATGCGCACGCTTTCCGGGTGATGGAAGCGGTGACCACGGGAGTCGCGACCGGCTTTCTGAGCGAGGATGGTGCAGTCGATGACCTGGTCACCGAGCAGCATCACCAGCCATTGGGTCGGACGCACGAACTCTTCCTTGCGCGCAGCCCAACGCATGCGTTTCGGAATCGGCAGGTCGTTCAGCGAGTCTTCGACGATGGTCGGCAGCAGGCTGGTGGTCGGCTTGCCCTTGATGCTCTGGCTGTAGCGCAGCTTCGGCCCGCTCTGGTCGATTTCGCTCAGGTCCACGCCACATTTCTTGGCGAAGCCCAGGGCGGCCTGGGTCGGGTTGCCTTCGGCGTCGAAGGCGGCCTGACGCGGCGGGCCGTCGAGGTTGATGCTGCGGTCCGGCTGCTGGGTGGCCAGGCCACTGATCAGCACCGCCAGGCGGCGTGGCGCGGCATAGACATGCTTGGCCTCGAAGTTCAGGCCGGCGGCCTGCAGGCCTTTTTCGATACCGCCCAGGAAGGCTTCGGCCAGGGTGTTCAGGGCTTTGGGTGGCAGTTCTTCAGTGCCCAGTTCAACCAGAAAATCTTGCGCACTCATTGTGCCGCCTCCAACTTAGCCAACACTTCATCACGCAGGTCCGGGGTCGCCATCGGGAAGCCCAGCTTGGCGCGGGCCAGCAGGTAGGCTTGCGCGACGGAACGCGCCAGGGTGCGCACACGCAGGATGTACTGCTGACGCGCGGTCACGGAGATCGCGCGACGGGCATCCAGCAGGTTGAAGGTGTGCGAGGCCTTGAGGACCATTTCATAGCTCGGCAGCGGCAGCGGCTGGTCCAGCTCGATCAGGCGCTTGGCTTCGCTTTCGTAGAAATCGAACAGTTCGAACAGCTTCTCGACGTTGGCGTGTTCGAAGTTGTAGGTCGACTGCTCCACTTCGTTCTGGTGGAACACGTCGCCGTAGGTCACCTTGCCGAACGGGCCGTCGGCCCAGACCAGGTCGTAGACCGAATCCACGCCCTGCAGGTACATGGCCAGGCGCTCCAGGCCGTAGGTGATCTCGCCGGTCACCGGGTAACACTCGATGCCACCGGCTTGCTGGAAGTAGGTGAACTGAGTCACTTCCATGCCGTTGAGCCAGACTTCCCAGCCCAGGCCCCAGGCGCCGAGGGTCGGCGATTCCCAGTTGTCTTCGACGAAACGGATGTCGTGCACCAGCGGGTCGAGGCCGACGTGCTTGAGCGAGCCCAGGTACAGCTCCTGGAAGTTTTCCGGGTTCGGCTTCAAGACCACCTGGAACTGGTAGTAGTGCTGCAGACGGTTCGGGTTTTCGCCGTAGCGGCCGTCAGTCGGGCGACGACTGGGCTGCACATAAGCGGCGTTCCAGGTTTCCGGGCCGATGGCGCGCAGGAACGTGGCGGTATGGAAAGTGCCGGCGCCTACTTCCATATCGTAGGGCTGAAGTACCACACAACCTTGCTCGGCCCAGTATTGCTGGAGGGCGAGGATCAAGTCTTGGAAGGTACGCACGGCTGGCGTAGGCTGGCTCACGAAATTCACCTGTTACTTGGGCTGCGATTTAAAGAGCGGGAGTATACCCGATTCAGTTGTGTGCACGCCCACTGGAGCCTTATGCCACGCTGCTTTTGGTGCAACGAAGATCCCCTGTACATGGCGTACCACGATCAGGAGTGGGGCGTGCCGCTACGCGATGCGCAGCGTTTGTTCGAGTTGTTATTGCTCGAAGGGTTCCAGGCCGGCCTGTCCTGGATCACCGTCCTGAAGAAGCGCGAGCGTTATCGCCAGGTGCTGTTCGGCTTCGATGTGCAACGCGTGGCACAGATGAGCGATGCACAAATCGACGAGTTGATGCTCGATCCCGGGATCATCCGCAACCGCCTGAAACTCGCTGCCGCCCGGCGCAATGCCCAGGCCTGGATGGCGCTGGAGGACCCGGTGGAATTCCTCTGGTCGTTCGTCGACGGGGTGCCCAGGGTCAATCATTTCAAGGACCGCAGCGAGGTCCCGGCGGTGACCCCAGAGGCCGAGGCGATGAGCAAGGGGCTGAAAAAGGCCGGCTTCACCTTTGTCGGTCCGACCATCTGTTATGCGCTGATGCAGGCTTCGGGCATGGTCATGGATCACACCCGCGATTGCGATCGCTACGCCATCCTGGCAAACGGGCGGTTAGAATAACCGGCTTGCGACAAGGTTCATGACCCGGATATCAGGAGTCACCTGTGGATAAGTTTAAAGGCGCCCTGCTGGTAGGCGCTCTGCGATTGTTTGCCCTGCTGCCCTGGCGCGCGGTGCAGGCGGTCGGTTCGGCCATCGGCTGGATCATGTGGAAGACCCCCAACCGTTCCCGCGATGTGGTGCGGATCAACCTGGCCAAGTGCTTTCCGCAGATGGACGCCGCCGAACGCGAGCGTCTGGTCGGCCAGAGCCTGAAAGACATCGGCAAGTCCCTGACCGAAAGCGCCTGCGCCTGGATCTGGCCGGCCGAGCGCTCGATCGCCCTGGTGCGTGAAGTCGAGGGCCTCGAGGTGCTGCAAGAGGCGCTGGCGTCGGGCAAAGGCGTGGTCGGCATCACCAGCCACCTGGGCAACTGGGAAGTGCTCAACCACTTCTATTGCAGCCAGTGCAAACCGATCATTTTCTACCGCCCGCCGAAGCTCAAGGCGGTGGACGACCTGCTGCAGAAACAGCGGGTACAACTGGGCAACCGCGTGGCGCCGTCTACCAAGGAAGGCATCCTCAGCGTCATCAAGGAAGTGCGCAAAGGTGGTGCGGTGGGCATTCCCGCCGACCCGGAACCGGCCGAATCCGCCGGGATCTTCGTGCCCTTCTTCGCCACCAAGGCGCTGACCAGCAAGTTCGTGCCGAACATGCTCGCCGGCGGCAAGGCGGTCGGGGTGTTCCTGCATGCGCTGCGCCTGCCCGACGGTTCGGGCTACAAGGTGATCCTCGAAGCCGCGCCGGATGCGATGTACAGCACCGATACCGAGACCTCCTGCGCGGCGATGAGCCAGGTGGTCGAGCGCTATGTGCGGGCTTATCCGAGCCAGTATATGTGGAGCATGAAGCGTTTCAAGAAACGTCCGGCCGGCGAAGAACGCTGGTACTGACCGCCTGGCACGATCTGTGGATAACCTTTCGCCCAAGGTTATCCACAAAGGCTGAAGCAGAGCACAGCATATGCCCGATTCGCGCAAATCCCTGAGGATCAAGATCCAGCACGAAAGCTTCGGCGAATGCCTGGGCCAGACGCGCAACCTGTCCGCCAGCGGGGTCTACGTCCAGCACCCGGCATTGGCGGCGCTGCCCAAGGGCGCGGTGGTTTACGGCCAGGTGCAAGGCCTGCCGATGAGCGCCCCGCGGGTGAAGATGGAAGTGGTGCTGGTGGATGCCGAGGGGATCGGCCTGCGTTATCTCTGACCCCGTGTCTGTAGCCGCTGCCGAGCTTGCGAGGTTGCGTACGAGGGTGCAGTCATCGCTAAACCTGCGCATCAGGATTGTCTGGCAGATTGCGGTTTACGACCGCTCCGCGGTCGATCGCAGCCTCGCTCACTCGGCAGCGGCTACAGTCAGCCTTTGGTCTGGCGCTCGAGCTTCTTGAGAAACACCGTCATTTCCTTTTCCGCCTGCTTATCGCCATGCCCGCGGGCTGCTTCCAGGCCCTGCTCCCAGGCCTGGCGCGCCGCCGGATAGTCCTCTAGGCCCTGATAGGCCTTGCCCAGCAGCTTCCACGCCGCCGAATACTTGGGGTCGAAACCGACGCAGCGTTGCAGGTGCTCGGCGGCCTTGGCGTACTCGTGCAGATCCAGATACCCCTTGCCCAGGCCGAAACGCAGCAGCGAGTTATCCATGCCCTTGGCGAGCATTTTTTCCAGGGAATCGAGCATAGGGCACCTCGAGATAAGGGGAGTCAGCGGGATCGTTATCGCGGGCAAGTCGGATCGCCGCCCGCTCGCTCCTACAAGATTACGCGGACCGTAGGAACGAGGCTTGCCCGCGATGGCGCCAGGACCAACGACGCAGATTGCGGGTCAGAAAAAGCTCAACCCCACATGGAACAGCTTCTCCACATCGCGGATATGTTTTTTATCCACAAGGAACAGAATCACATGGTCGCCGGCCTCGATCACCGTGTCGTCGTGGGCGATCAGCACTTCCTCGTCGCGGATGATCGCGCCGATGGTGGTGCCTGGCGGCAGTGCGATGTCCTCGATGGCGCGACCGATCACCTTGCTCGATTTGGCATCGCCATGGGCAATCGCCTCGATGGCTTCCGCCGCGCCACGGCGCAGCGAGTGCACGCTGACGATATCGCCACGGCGCACGTGGGCCAGCAGGGTGCCGATGGTGGCCAGCTGCGGGCTGATGGCGATGTCGATATCGCCGCCCTGGATCAGGTCGACATAGGCCGGGTTGTTGATGATGGTCATCACCTTCTTGGCCCCCAGGCGCTTGGCCAGGAGCGAGGACATGATGTTGGCCTCGTCGTCGTTGGTCAGGGCCAGGAAGATATCGGCGTCGGCGATATTCTCTTCCATCAGCAGGTCGCGGTCCGAGGCGCTGCCTTGCAGGACCACGGTGCTGTCGAGGTTGTCCGAGAGGTAGCGGCAACGCGCCGGGTTCATCTCGATGATCTTCACCTGGTAACGGCTCTCGATGGCTTCGGCCAGGCGTTCGCCGATCTGTCCGCCACCGGCGATGACGATGCGCTTGTAGGATTCGTCGAGGCGGCGCATCTCGCTCATCACCGCGCGGATGTTGGCCTTGGCGGCGATGAAGAACACTTCGTCGTCGGCTTCGATCACCGTATCGCCCTGGGGCAGGATCGGCCGGTCACGGCGGAAGATCGCCGCGACGCGGGTGTCGACGTTGGGCATGTGCTCGCGCAGCTGACGCAGTTGCTGCCCCACCAACGGCCCGCCGTAATAGGCCCTGACCGCCACCAGCTGGGCCTTGCCTTCGGCGAAGTCGATCACCTGCAGGGCGCCGGGGTGTTCGATCAGGCGCTTGATGTAGTTGGTCACCACCTGTTCCGGGCTGATCAGCACGTCGACCGGAATCGCCTCGTTGTCGAACAGGCCGGCGCGGGTCAGGTAGGCCGCCTCGCGGACCCGGGCGATCTTGGTCGGGGTGTGGAACAAGGTGTGGGCGACCTGGCAGGCGACCATGTTGGTTTCGTCGCTGTTGGTCACCGCGACCAGCATGTCGGCATCGTCGGCGCCGGCTTGGCGCAGCACCGTCGGGAACGAACCGCGGCCCTGTACGGTGCGGATGTCCAGACGGTCGCCGAGATCGCGCAGGCGATCACCGTCGGTGTCGACCACTGTGATGTCGTTGGCTTCGCTGGCCAGATGCTCTGCCAGCGTGCCGCCCACCTGCCCTGCTCCGAGGATGATGATCTTCATCCAGTCACTCCCTTAGAACCTTTCTTAACCGCGCGCGGCGGCAATCTTGATCAGCTTGGCGTAGTAGAACCCGTCATGGCCGCCCTCTTGCGCCAGCAACTGGCGACCGTGGGGCTGCTTCAGGCCGGCCGGAGGCTGGCCCAGTTGCCCGGCGATGTCCAGTTCGCGAGCGCCCGGGGTACGGGCCAGGAAAGCCTCGATCACCTCGGTGTTTTCGGTCGGCAAGGTCGAGCAGGTGGCATACAGCAGGATGCCGCCGACTTCCAGGGTCGACCACATGGTGTCCAGCAGCTCGCCTTGCAGGGTGGCCAGGGCGGCGATGTCGTCGGCCTGACGGGTGAGCTTGATATCCGGGTGGCGACGGATCACCCCGGTGGCCGAACACGGCGCGTCCAGCAGGATGCGCTGGAACGGCTTGCCGTCCCACCAGGCAGCGGTGTCGCGGCCGTCGGCGGCGATCAGCTCGGCGCGGAGGCCCAGGCGGTCGAGGTTTTCCTGGACACGCACCAGGCGCTTGGCTTCCAGGTCCACCGCGACCACGCCGGCCAGCGCGGGCTCGACTTCGAGGATGTGGCAGGTCTTGCCGCCAGGCGCGCAGCAGGCGTCCAGAACCCGTTGTCCCGGCGCCAGCTCCAGCAGATCGGCGGCCAGTTGCGCGGCCTCGTCCTGCACGCTGATCCAGCCTTCGGCGAAGCCCGGCAGGCTGCGCACGTCGGCGGCTTCATCGAGGACGATGCCGTCCTGGCTGTAGACGCAAGGCTTGGCGGCGACGCCTGCCTCGCTCAACAGCTGCAGGTAGGCCGCGCGGGAATGATGGCGACGGTTGACCCGCAGGATCATCGGCGGGTGGGCGTTGTTGGCGGCGCAGATGGCTTCCCATTGCTCGGGCCAGAACGCCTTGAGGGATTTCTGCAGCCAGCGCGGATGGGCGGTACGCACTACCGGGTCGCGCTCCAGCTCGGCGAACAGCGCTTCGCTCTCGCGTTGGGCGCGGCGCAGCACGGCATTGATCAGCGCCTTGGCCCAGGGCTTTTTCAGCTTGTCGGCGCAGCCCACGGTTTCGCCGATGGCGGCGTGCGCCGGGACGCGGGTGTAGAGCAATTGATAGAGGCCCACCAGCAGCAGCGCCTCGACATCGGCATCGGCCGCCTTGAACGGCTTCTGCAACAGCTTGGCTGCCAGCGCCGTCAGCCGTGGCTGCCAGCGCGCGGTGCCGAAAGCCAGGTCCTGGGTGAAGCCGCGATCGCGTACTTCGACCTTGTCCAGCAGGGTCGGCAGCGAGCTGTTGAGCGAGGCCTTGCCATTGAGGACCGAGGTCAGGGCCTTGGCGGCGGCCAGACGCGGGTTCATTGGGCGTCCGCCGCTTGTCCGAGCACGGTGCCGGTGGCGAACTTCTCGCGACGGCTGTTGAACAGGTCGCTGAAATTCAGCGCCTTGCCGCCGGGCAATTGCAGGCGAGTCAGGCACAGCGCCTGCTCACCGCAGGCGACGAGCAGGCCGTCCTTGCTGGCGCCGAGTATGGTTCCCGGTGCGCCCTTGCCTTCGGCGAGGCTGGCGGCCAGCACCTTCAGGGCTTCGCCGTTCAGCGTGCTGTGGCAGATTGGCCAGGGGTTGAAGGCGCGTACCAGGCGCTCCAGTTCCACCGCCGGGCGGCTCCAGTCGATCCGTGCTTCGTCCTTGTTCAGCTTGTGGGCGTAGGTGGCCAGGCTGTCGTCCTGCACTTCGCCTTGCAGAGTTCCGGCAGCGAGGCCGGCGATGGCCTGGACCACGGCTGGCGGGCCCATTTCGGCGAGACGGTCATGCAGGCTGCCGCCGGTGTCTTCGGCGCTGATCGGGGTGCTGACCTTGAGCAGCATCGGCCCGGTGTCCAGGCCGGCTTCCATGCGCATCACGGTCACGCCGCTCTCGGCGTCGCCGGCCTCCACGGCGCGCTGGATCGGCGCTGCCCCGCGCCAGCGTGGCAGCAGCGAAGCGTGGCTGTTGATGCAGCCCAGGCGCGGAATATCCAGCACTACCTGCGGCAGGATCAGGCCGTAGGCGACCACCACCATCAGGTCCGGCGCGAGGGCCGCCAGTTCGGCCTGGGCCTCCGGGTTGCGCAGGGTTGGCGGCTGCAGCACGGGGATCTCGTGTTCCAGCGCCAACTGCTTGACCGGGCTCGGCATCAGCTTTTGCCCGCGCCCGGCCGGACGGTCCGGCTGGGTGTAGACCGCGACGATCTCGTAGGGGCTGTCGAGCAGGGCCTTGAGGTGTTCGGCGGCAAATTCCGGGGTGCCGGCAAAGACGATGCGCAGAGGCTCAGTCATGGGAATTCTCGCTAATAAATACGCAGAAAAGAAAAAGGCTTGCCGCTGCAAGCCTTTGGAAGAAGGGGATCAAGCCTGCTGACGATGCTGCTTTTCCAGCTTCTTCTTGATCCGGTCGCGTTTGAGCGTGGACAGATAATCGACGAACAATTTGCCGTTGAGGTGGTCGCATTCGTGCTGGATGCACACCGCGAGCAGGCCTTCGGCGATCAGTTCGTAAGGTTGGCCGTCACGGTCCAGGGCCTTGATTTTCACGCGTTGCGGACGATCGACGTTCTCGTAGAAGCCCGGTACCGACAGGCAGCCTTCCTGATACTGGCCCATCTCGTCGGTGAGCGCTTCGAACTCGGGGTTGATGAACACCCGTGGCTCGCTGCGGTCTTCGGACAGGTCCATGACCACGATGCGCTTGTGCACGTTGACCTGGGTAGCGGCCAGGCCGATGCCGGGCGCCTCATACATTGTTTCAAACATGTCGTCGACCAACTGACGCACTTCGTCGTCCACTACGGCCACTGGTTTGGCGATAGTGCGCAGGCGCGAGTCGGGGAATTCGAGGATGTTTAAAATGGCCATAAGCGTAGTTGCTACACGTGTGAAGTAAGTTCGGAGTCGGAGGCCTTGCGGGTTCTGGAAGGGCAACCGTTGTAAAACGTGCTCGGTCAGGAGCAGGGAGCGCACAGGCGCTGGCGTTTCACGCGAGTACACATAATAAAGGGATTCACCGCATGAGGAAATCACTACTCGCCTTGCTGCTCGTGGGCTGGGCCGGTTTCGGCCAGGCGCAGGTGCCGCTCCGGGAGGGTTATCCACAGCGCTACACCGTGGTGGCGGGCGATACCTTGTGGAGCATCGCCAACCGCTTTCTGCGCGATCCCTGGCAATGGCCGGCGCTCTGGCAGGCCAATTCCAGCCTTGCCGACCCCGATTTGATCTACCCCGGCGACTCCCTGGCGCTGGTACAGATCAATGGTGAGCCGCGCCTGACCCTGGAACGCGGTGCCTCCCGGGGCACCCTCAAGCTGTCGCCCCAGGTGCGCCGCACGCCGCTGGTCGAGGCGATCCCGACCATTCCGCTGCAGGCCATCGACAGCTTTCTGCTGAGCAACCGCATCCTCGACCGGGCCGACGCCTTCGACAGCGCACCCTACATAGTCGCCGGCGATGCCGAACGGGTGCTCAGCGGCACCGGCGACCGGATCTTCGCGCGCGGCCGCTTCGACCCGGAACAGTCGGCCTACGGCATCTTCCGCCAGGGCAAGACCTACACCGACCCGCAGAGCGGCGAACTGCTGGGAATCAATGCCGACGAGATCGGCGGCGGCGAGGTGGTCGCGGTCGAGGGCGATATCGCCACCCTGCAATTGCAGCGCACCACCCAGGAAGTACGCCTGGGCGACCGCTTGTTCAGCGGCGAGCCGCGGGTCATCAACTCGACCTTTGTTCCCAGTCCGCCGAGCCGGGCGGTCGAGGGCCTGATCATCGACGTGCCACGGGGCGTCACCCAGATCGGCGCGCTGGACGTGGTGACGCTGAACAAGGGGCGGCGCGATGGCCTGGCTGAAGGCAATGTGCTGGCGGTGCTGAAAACCGGTGAAACCGTGCGCGATCGGGTGGCCGGCGGCCAGGTGAAGATGCCGGATGAGCGGGCCGGCCTGCTGATGGTTTTCCGCACCTACGACAAGCTCAGCTACGGCCTGGTGCTCAACGCTTCCCGCTCCCTGGCGATCATGGACAAAGTGCGTAACCCGTAAAACCCGTCAACAAGTTACCAACAGAGTTATCCACAGCTTATTCCTGCTTCAGCTGGGCTTATAACGATCAAGGATGATCCCATGTCACTGCCTGCCCAGGCTCCGGTTTCCCCCGCGGAACTGGAAGCCCGTCTACGCTTGCACCGTTTGCCGGACTTCGGTCCGAAGCGTTTTCATTTGCTGCTCGAAGCCTTCGGTTCGGCCTCCAAGGCCATCAGCGCGCCGGCCAGTGCCTGGCATGCGCTGGGCCTGCCGGCGGGCGCGGCTGAGGCCCGGCGCAACGCCGAGGTGCGCGATGGCGCCAGCCGTGCATTGGCTTGGCTGGAGCGTCCGGGCCAGCATTTACTGATGTGGGACCAGCCTGACTACCCGCCACTGCTGAATGAAATTGCCGATGCGCCGCCGCTGCTGTTTGTCGCCGGCGATCCGCGGATCCTGGAAAAACCGCAGTTGGCGGTGGTCGGCAGCCGTCGCGCTTCGAGGCCCGGCATGGACACCGCCGCGGCCTTTTCCCGCAGCCTGGCCGCCGCCGGTTTTGTCATCACCAGCGGCCTGGCGCTGGGGATCGATGGTGCGGCGCACCAGGCCGCCCTGGAGGTCGGTGGGCAGACCGTCGGCGTACTGGGCACCGGCCTGGAAAAATTTTATCCACAGCGCAATCGGCGCCTGGCCGATGCCATGATCGCCCAGGGCAGCGCGCTGGTTTCCGAGTTCCCGCTGGAGACCGGGCCCCACGCCAGCCACTTTCCCCGGCGCAACCGGATCATCAGCGGCCTGTCCCTTGGCGTGTTGGTGGTGGAGGCCAGCGTCGCCAGCGGTTCGTTGATCACCGCCCGGCTCGCCGCCGAGCAAGGCCGCGAGGTGTATGCGATACCGGGGTCGATTCATCACCCCGGGGCCCGGGGCTGTCATCAGCTGATTCGCGATGGCGCGGTGCTGGTGGAGACCATCGAACATATCCTCGAAGCCTTGCGTGGCTGGCAACGGCTGCCGTTATCCACAGCCCCGCCAACGGCCGCGCCCGCTCACCCGTTGCTGGCGCTGTTGCACGCCGCGCCGCAGACCAGCGAGGGCCTGGTGGAGGCCAGTGGCTTGAGCCTGTCCAGGGTGCTGGCGGCGCTTACGGAACTGGAGCTGGAGGGCCATGCGGTATGTGAAGCAGGCTGCTGGTATGCCCGGGCAAAAGGCTAGGCTTTATAGGCAGGATCGGTAAACTGCGCACAGCCTTAATCCGGAGAGTCAGCAATGGTCAGCAGTTGGCGTGTGCAACAAGCCGCACGAGAAATTCGCGCAGGGGCGGTGATTGCCTATCCAACCGAAGCAGTCTGGGGGTTGGGGTGCGACCCGTGGAACGAAGAGGCGGTGGACCGGTTGCTGGCCATCAAGTCGCGCTCCGTGGACAAGGGCCTGATCCTGATCGCCGACAACATCCGCCAGTTCGATTTTCTCTTCGAGGACTTCCCCCAGGAATGGCTCGATCGCATGGCCAGCACCTGGCCGGGCCCGAACACCTGGCTGGTGCCCCATCAGAATCTGTTGCCGGAATGGGTCACCGGGGTCCATGACACCGTAGCCTTGCGGGTCAGCGATCATCCAGTGGTGCGAGAGTTGTGCGCGTTGGTGGGGCCGCTGATTTCCACTTCGGCCAACCCCCAGGGGCGCCCGGCCGCGCGCACGCGGATTCGCGTCGAGCAGTATTTCCGCGGGCAACTGGACATGGTCCTGGGCGGCAACCTGGGCGGACGCAGGAACCCGAGCCTGATCCGCGACCTGGTGAGCGGCAGGATCGTGCGTCCGGCCTAACACCGCGTCATCGTTTATCGCGGGCAAGGACTAGGCGTCCCCCCTGCTCCTACGCAACCCTGTGGTACACGGCATTGGGTTCGACACGAACCCGTAGGAGCGAGCGGGCGGCGATCCGACTTGCCCGCGATGCATTTCAAGGCAGCAGAATGGTCGAACCCGTAGTGCGTCGCGCCGACAGTTCGGTCTGCGCCTTCGCCGCGTCCGCCAGTGGATAACGCTGGCCGATCTCGATCTTCAGCTTGCCGCTGGCGATCATGCCGAACAGGTCGTCGGCCATGGCCTGCAGGTTCTCGGCGTTGTTGGCGTAGGTGCCCAGGGTCGGACGGGTGACGTACAGCGAGCCCTTGGCCGCCAGGATGCCCAGGTTGACCCCCTCCACCGCGCCCGAGGCGTTGCCGAAGCTGACCATCAGGCCCCGTGGCTGCAGGCAGTCCAGCGAGGTCAGCCAGGTGTCCTTGCCTACGCCATCGTAGACCACCGGGCATTTCTTGCCGTCGGTCAGCTCCAGCACACGCTTGGCCACGTCTTCATGGCTGTAGTCGATGGTTTCCCAGGCGCCGAGGGATTTTGCCAGCGCGGCTTTTTCCGGCGAGCTGACGGTGCCGATCAGCTTCACCCCCAAGGCCTTGGCCCACTGGCAGGCGAGCAGCCCGACGCCGCCGGCGGCCGCGTGGAACAGCACGGTTTCGCCGCCCTTGAGCTCATAGGTCTGGCGCAGCAGGTACTGCACGGTCAGGCCCTTGAGCATCACCCCGGCCGCCTGTTCGAAGCTGATGCTGTCCGGCAGGTGCACCAGATTGTCCGCGGGCAGCACATGCACCTCGCTGTAGGCGCCCAGCGGGCCGCTGCCATAGGCCACGCGATCGCCGACCTTGAAGCGGGTCACGGCGCTGCCCACCGCCTCGACCACCCCGGCCCCCTCGGCGCCCAGGCCCGATGGCAAGGCCGGTGGCGCGTAGAGACCGCTGCGGTAGTAGGTGTCGATGAAGTTCAGGCCGATGGCCTTGTTGCTCACGCGGACCTGTTGCGGGCCCGGTTCGGCGGGTTGGTAATCCACATACTCGAGTACTTCCGGGCCGCCATGGGCCCGGAACTGGATACGTTTGGCCATCTGCAATCTCTCCTCGGTCGTGTCGCGAAAGTGCCTTATCGGACTCCTATGCTTGACCGCCGTCAACTGCGACCGGCCCCCGCGCAGTGTTATGCTACGCGCCCATTTGCGCAGGCCCCCTGCTGTATCCCTGGCGCCGCGTAGCTTTGCCCGATTCAAGGTGATGCCATGACTACCCGCACCGAGGCCGTAAAAGCCTACCTGCTCGACCTGCAAGACCGCATTTGCGCTGCCCTGGAAGCCGAAGACGGCGGTACGCGCTTCGTCGAAGACGCCTGGACCCGACCGGCCGGCGGTGGCGGGCGCACCCGGGTGATTGCCGACGGTACGGTGATCGAGAAAGGCGGTGTCAACTTTTCCCACGTGTTCGGCAGCGGCTTGCCGCCGTCCGCCAGCGCCCACCGGCCCGAACTGGCCGGCCGTGGCTTCGAGGCGCTGGGCGTGTCGCTGGTGATCCACCCGCACAACCCCCATGTGCCGACTTCCCATGCCAACGTAAGGTTCTTCATCGCTGAAAAAGAAGGCGAAGAGCCGGTCTGGTGGTTCGGCGGCGGTTTCGACCTGACCCCCTACTACGCCAACATCGATGACTGTGTGCACTGGCACCGCGTCGCGGAAAAGGCCTGTGCGCCGTTCGGCCCGGACGTCTACCCGCGCTACAAGGCCTGGTGCGACAGCTACTTCCACATCAAGCATCGCAATGAACCACGCGGCATCGGCGGCCTGTTCTTCGACGACCTCAACGAGTGGGACTTCGACACCAGCTTCGCCTTCATGCGCGCCATCGGCGACGCCTACCTCGAGGCCTACCTGCCGATCGTCCAGCGCCGCAAGGCCCTGGCTTATACCGAGAAGCAGCGCGAGTTCCAGGAATACCGTCGCGGCCGTTATGTCGAATTCAACCTGGTCTACGACCGCGGCACCCTGTTCGGCCTGCAATCGGGCGGGCGTACCGAGTCGATTCTCATGTCCCTGCCGCCGCAGGTCCGTTGGGGCTACGACTGGAAAGCCGAGCCGGGCAGCGAAGAAGCGCGCCTGACCGAATATTTCCTGCAGGACCGCGACTGGCTGGCGGGCTCCGCGTAAAGCGTTGCAGCCGGCTGGCCGGCGCTGGACGATAATGCGATTGAACAGAACAGCGTAGCGCCCCTGTCGGCCAGCAAGCTGGCTCCTTCAGGGGCGTGCATGAGGGTTTTATTGGATGGATCAGTACGTCGTTTTTGGTAACCCGATCGGCCACAGCAAGTCGCCGCTGATTCATCGGCTGTTCGCCGAGCAGACGGCGCAGCGGCTGGTCTACACCACCCTGCTGGCGCCCCTCGACGATTTCGCCGGCTGTGCCCGCGGGTTCTTCGTCGACGGGCGTGGCGCCAACGTCACGGTGCCGTTCAAGGAAGACGCCTATCGCCTGGCCGACAGCCTGACCGCCCGCGCCCAGCGCGCCGGCGCGGTGAACACCTTGAGCAAGCTCGCCGATGGCAGCCTGTTGGGCGACAACACCGACGGCGCCGGCCTGGTGCGCGACCTTACGGTCAACGCCGGCTTCAGCCTCAAGGGCAAACGCATTCTGCTGTTGGGTGCCGGTGGCGCGGTGCGTGGCGCGCTGGAGCCGCTGCTGGCGGAGCAGCCGGCGTCGGTGATCATCGCCAACCGCACGGTGGAAAAGGCCGAACTGCTGGCCGAGCTGTTCGGCGACCTGGGGCCGGTGTCCGCCAGTGGTTTCGACTGGCTGCGCGAGCCCGTGGACCTGATCATCAATGCCACCTCGGCCAGCCTCACTGGCGACGTGCCGCCGATCGCCGCCAGCCTGATCGAGCCGGGTAGGACTGTGTGCTACGACATGATGTATGGCAAGGAGCCGACCGCCTTCTGTCGTTGGGCCAGCCAATACGGTGCGGCGATTTCCATGGATGGCCTGGGTATGCTCGCCGAACAGGCGGCGGAAGCCTTCTTCCTGTGGCGCGGCGTGCGCCCGGACACCGCGCCGGTGCTGGCGGAGCTGCGGCGCCAGCTGGCGCTCTGAGGCACCGCGTCATCGTTCATCGCGGGCAAGTCGGATCGCCGCCCGCTCGCTCCTACGGAATTGTGTCGTACACAACATTGAGGTTCGACACGAACCTGTAGGAGCGAGGCTTGTCCGCGATCAATCCTCAAACCGGATCGGGCATTTCTCCGCGCCTTCGAGCTTTCTCAACTCTTCGATCACCGACGCGCGCGCGCGGCGCAGGGTCAGGCTGCGGTTCTGCCGCAGCAGGCGGCGGGCTTCCTGGTGCAGCATGGCCACCCCGGAATAGTCTATGAAGTTGATCTGCCGGGCGTCGATCACCAGGCGTGGCGCATGGCAGCGCTGCATGCGCACTTGCAGGTAGTGGCTGGCGCCGAAAAAGATCGAGCCGCCGACCCGCAGGATGTCCTCGTCGCCTTCCCGGCCATGCTGCACGCGCGGTTGCGAGGTGCGCTTGAGGTAGAAGAACAGCGATGCCAGGACCCCGGCATAGATCGCCGTCTGCAACTCCAACAGCAAGGTGGCGACACAGGTCAGGCTCATCACCACGAACTCGGCGCGGCTGACCCGGAACAGCGCGCGAATGCCGTGATGATCCACCAACCCCCAGCAGATCAGCAGGATGCTCCCGGCCATGGCCGGGATCGGGATATGGGCGATCAGCGCCGCGCCGGCCACGGCGAACAAGGCCACCCACAGCGCCGAGAACACCCCCGCCAGGGGCGAACAGGCGCCGGCTTCGTAGCTCAGGCCGGAACGGGTGAAGGAGCCGGACGACAGGTAGCCGGAGAAGAACGCGCCGACGATATTCGACAGGCCCTGGGCGCGGACTTCCTGGTTGGCATCGAGCAACTGCTCGGAGCGCGCCGACAGCGAGCGGGCGATCGACAGGCTGGTCACCAGCCCCAGCATGCCCACCGCCACGGCGCTGGGCAGCAGGCGCAGGATCATGTCCAGATCCAGCGGCAGCGGACTGAACGGCGGCAGCCGCCCGGTAAAGGCGCTGACCAGCTTCACCTGGCCGAACAGCGCCGGCCACAGCCACACCACCAGAGCGCTGAGGATCAGGCTGATCAGCAGCGACGGCCAGCGCGGCACCAGCAGTTTCAGGGCCAGGCCGACGACCAGCGTGCCCAGGCCGAGGATCAGCGAGGGTTTATCCACGGCATCGAGATGGGCGAACAGCGAGGTCAGGCTGTTCAGCGCGGTGGCCTCGCTCGGCAAGTCCAGGCCCAGCAGGTTGGGCAACTGCCCCAGGGCGATCACCACCGCGGCGCCGAGGGTGAAGCCGAGCACCACCGAGTGGGACACGAAGTTCACCAGCGCGCCGAAGCGCAACAGCCCCAATAGCCACTGGAACAGGCCGGCGAGCAGGGTCAGCAACAGGATCAGGGTGATGTAGTCCTGGGACGCCGGCACCGCCAGGGGGCTGACGCTGGCGTAGAGGACGATGGAGATCGCCGCGGTCGGGCCACAGATCAGGTGCCAGGAGGAACCCCAGAGGCAGGCGATCAGCACCGGGACGACGGCGGCATACAGGCCGTATTCCGGCGGCAGGCCGGCGATCAGGGCGTAGGCGATGGATTGCGGCAGGGCGAGGATGGCGCCGCTCAGGCCTACCAGCAGGTCGCGCCCGACGCTGGCGCGGGTCTGCCGCGGTAGCCAGCTCAGGAAGGGCAAGAGTGAATGGCGATTGGGCCAGGCCATGGGTCCTCGCGGTCGGGATGGGGCGAAAGGCGTCAGGGTGGAGTGTCAGTTGACGTGGTGCAAGGGGTGAGATCTTTTCGCGAGCAAGCTCGCTCCTACAGAGAATTGAATGATCCATGTAGGAGCGAGCTTGCTCGCGATAGGGCCGGGCCTGCCTATAACTTGGCCTGCACCGCCGGCAGCGCATCCTTGCCGTCGAGGGTCTTCACCCCGTCCAGCCACTTGTCCAGCACCGCCGGGTTGGCCTTGATCCAGGTCTTGGCTGCATCCAGGTTGCTGACCTTCTTGTTGGCCACCTCGGCCATGATGCTGTTCTCCATTTCCTGGGTGAAGCTCAGGTTGCTCAGCAGTTTGCCGACGTTCGGGCAGGCCTGTGCATAACCCTTGCGGGTCAGGGTGTAGACGCTGCCGGTGTTGCCGAAGTACTTCTCGCCTCCCTTGAGGTAATGCATTTTCAGCTGCACGTTCATCGGGTGCGGGGTCCAGCCGAGGAAGGTGACGAACTTCTGCCTTTTCACCGCCCGCGAGACTTCGGCGAGCATCGCCTGTTCGCTGGACTCGATCAGCTTCCACTGGCCGAGGTCGAAGTCGTTCTTCTTGATGATCTCCTGCAACGACAGGTTGGCCGGGGCCCCGGAGCCGATGCCGTAGAGCTTTTTGTCGACTTCTTTTGGGTGTAGCTCGGCGTATTTGTTCAGGTCGTTGAAGTCATGCACGCCGGCGTCCCAGACGTAATCCGGCACCGCCAGGGTGAACTCGGTGCCGTCCAGGTTCTTCGCCAACTGGGTGACATCGCCATTGGCCACGAACTTGTCGTAGAAGCCCTGCTGCGCCGGCATCCAGTTGCCCAGGAACACATCCACCTGGCCGTCCTTGAGCCCGCCGAAGGTGATCGGCACCGCCAGGGTATCGACCTTGGCCTTGTAGCCCATACCGTCCAACAGGAAACCGGCGATGGCGTTGGTGGCGGCGATGTCGCTCCAGCCCGGGTCGGCCATCTTCACGGTCTCGCACCCCTGTTCGGCCCAGGCCAGGGCCGGGATCGAAGCACTGCCCAGCGCCAGAAGCGCGGCCGTCACTGCTGTGGATAACCTTTGCATGCTCTTCCCCTTACGTTATTGGTTTTGGCAGGGTTGTGGATAACGAGCTTTGCGCTCCAGATCGTCGAGATCGATGTGGTTGCGCATGTATTGCTGGCTGGCGTCGACCAGTGGCTGGTGGTCCCAGCTCTTCAGTTTGCCGAGGCTCAAGGCGCCTGCGACGAAGCGACGGCGGCGCTGGCTGGCGAGTACCTGTTGATGAATGTGCGGGATATCCCATTTGGCCCGGGCTTCGCGGAGAAAATCCTCGAATAGCTGGCGATGTTGCGGTGATTGGCTGAGTTCTTCCTGCTCGCGCGGATCGTTGGCCACATCGAACAGCAGGCACGGGTCGTCTTCGCTGTAGATGAACTTGTAGCGGCCGCGACGAATCATCATCAGCGGGCCGATGGTGCCTTCGGCCATGTATTCGCCGAAGACTTCGTCATGCCCGCCCTGCCCTTGCAGGTGCGGCACCAGGGAACGGCCATCCAGCGCCAGGCCCGGTTGCAGTTGGCCACCGGCCAGTTCCACCAGGGTCGGCAGCAGGTCGGCGGTCGAGACCGCCTGGCCCACCCGGCCAGCGGCGAACTGCCCCGGCGCGCTGACCAGCAGCGGCACCCGCGCGGCCATTTCGAACCAGTGCATTTTGTACCAGAGGCCGCGCTCGCCGAGCATGTCGCCGTGGTCGCCGGAGAAAACGATGATGGTGTCGTCGATCAGCCCGGTTTCCTCCAGGGTTTCCAGGAGTTTGCCGACGTTGCTGTCGATATAGCTGCATGCGCCGAAATAGGCGCGACGCGCGTCGCGAATCTTATCCACAGGCAGCGGCTTGTCCCACAGGTCGTAGACCTTGAGCAGGCGCTGGGAATGCGGGTCGAGCTCGGCCTGGGCCGGGGTCTGCGGCAGCGGAATATCCTCGTCGCGGTACAGGTCCCAGAAGGCTTTGGGAATGGTGTAGGGGTCGTGCGGGTGGGTCATCGACACAGTCAGGCAGAACGGCTGGTCGCCGTCTTCGCGAACGTGATCGAACAGGTACTGGCGGGCCTTGAACACCACCTCTTCGTCGAAATCCAGCTGATTGGTGCGCACGCATGGCCCGGCCTGCAGCACCGAGGACATGTTGTGGTACCAGCTCGGGCGCACGTCCGGCTCGTCCCAGTTCACTGCCCAGCCATAGTCGGCCGGGTAGATATCGCTGGTCAGGCGTTCTTCGTAACCGTGCAACTGGTCCGGGCCGCAGAAATGCATCTTGCCCGACAGCGCGGTGCGGTAGCCCAGGCGGCGCAGGTAATGGGCGTAGGTAGGGACATCGGCGGGGAAGTCGGCGGCGTTGTCATAGGCGCCGATCTTGCTCGGCAACTGGCCGCTGACCAGGGTGAAACGCGAGGGCGCGCACAGCGGGCTGTTGCAGTAGGCGGCGTCGAACACCACGCCTTGCTCGGCGAGACGGTTCAGGTGCGGCAGCTTGATGGGCGATGGACCGTAGAACGGCAACATTGGCGCGGCCATCTGATCGGCCATGATGAAAAGAATGTTCTTGCGCTTCATGTATTCGCGGCATTCCATAGTAGGCAGTTATGCGAAAGTGCTGCGATCGAGCATGTAACCCGTGGCTTTCGCGGTAAAGCCCATGTACGGCAATGACTAGGATAAGCACAGCTTATGTATGAAGCGCTTGGCGACCTGTCCCTGGACCTGTTCCGCGTATTCGAGGCGGCGGCGCGCCAGCGCAGCTTTACCGCCGCGGCAGTGGAGCTGGGCACCACCCAACCGGCCATCAGCCAGCAGATCAAGCGGTTGGAGGAGCAGCTCGGCACCCGGCTGTTCGACCGCATCTACCGTGGCATCGAACTGACCGAGGCCGGCAGCCAGTTGTTCGAACAGGTGCAGGCCGGCTTGCAGAGCATCGACAACGGCCTGAGCGCCATCACCGCCCAGCATCAGCATGAGGTGCTGCAGGTGGCCACCGACTTCGCCTTTGCCGCCTACTGGCTGATGCCGCGCCTGCACCGCTTCCATGCCGCCAATCCACAGGTGGACGTGAGCCTGGTCACCAGCGAGCGCAGCCACAACATGCTGCGCAGCGATATCGACGTGGCGGTGCTGTTTGGCGATGGCCGTTTCAAGCAGGGGGAAAGCCATTGGCTGTTCAATGAAGAGGTGTTTCCGGTGTGCAGCCCACTGCTGCTCAAGGAACGGCCACTGCCCCTCGGCGCCCAGTCGCTGCTGGAGTTCCCGCTGCTGCACCTGAAGGGGGAAAACAGCAGCCACTGGTTCGACTGGAGCGGTGTGTTCCGCGAGTTGGGGATCACCACCCCGCCGGCGCCGGGGCAGCTGCGTTTCGACAACTACACCCTGCTGATCCAGGCGGCGATCGGCGGCCAGGGCGTGGCCATCGGTTGGCGCCACCTTGTGGATAACCTGCTGGCGCAAGGTCTGTTGTGCCGGCCGATCAGCGAAACGGTGATTTCCCGCTACGGCTATTACGTGGTCCTGCCCCAGCGCAAACGTCGCGGGGCGCTGATCCAGCGGTTCTTTGACTGGTTGATGGCCGAGCAGGCCGACAGCGCGCAATCCCTGACCGGGTTGGGGTTGCCTTCGATTGCGATCTGAGATCAAGGCTCAACACACGAAGTTCACATGTTCGCCCACATGCAGGTTCAGTTGCTGTTCATCGGCGATGCCGGCAGCCACCCGCGCCAGTCGCTGCACTGGCTCGTCCAGCTTCGGCGGGAGGCTGCCGGCGGGCTGGCTGAAATGCTCCAGGGTCAGCCTGGGGACGCTCTGCGGCGCATTCACCAAGGTCCAGCGCAAGCTGCTGCCTTGCAGCGCGTCGAGGATGGCTTCGGCCGCCTGGCGGTCTGGGTAACCTTCCATCTCCGGCTGGTCCAGTACCTCGAAATTCCCCACCAGAAACAGGCGTCGGACGCCCGCGGTCTGCATGCCGGCGATCAGTGCTTCGACCGCGCGCACTTGCTCCCGGGGTTCGAGCTGCAGGTTTTCCTGCTGTTCGAGGCCCATGGGCAGCCCCGGGGCATCCAGCAGGCAGGCCACCACATCGCCTCCAGCCACGCTTTGCCTGACTCGTGCAGCGTCGAACAGGTCACCGCATTTGGTACGCAAACCGGGAAGGGGCTCGAGGGCCGTCAGGTCGTCGAGGATGGCGATGACCTCATGCTGGCGCCGCATGAATTCCGCCATCAGCGCGCAGCCCAGGCCGCTCATGGCACCATAGAGCACCAGCTTGACCACCGGGGTTTCGGCATTTTTCATGGCGCGGCTCATTTCTTTACACTGGTGATATTTTGACCTGTAGGCCATGGCCAGGGTTCGACTTTGTCGCGAGGGTTTCCATGCAACGCATCAAGGGCTATCACGCCCACGTGTATTTCGACGCCAGCACCATCGACCAGGCGCGGGCCCTGTGTGAACAGGCGGCGCAATTGTTTCCGTTGAAGATGGGGCGGGTGCATGAACGGCCGGTCGGCCCGCATCCGGACTGGAGCTGCCAGCTGGCGTTCGAGCCGCAGTACCTGGGGGTGGTGCTGCCGTGGCTGGCGCTCAATCGCAACGGGCTGGTGGTGTTCCTGCACCCGGATACCGGGGACGACCTGAAGGATCACACGGAGCATGCGGTCTGGATGGGAGCGATCAGGCCGCTGGATCTGTCGATTTTTTGAGTTTTTCGTAGGAGCGAGCGGGCGGCGATCCGACTTGCCCGCGATGAACGATGATGCGTTGTGACAGACGCACCGCATCGCCTTCATCGCACGCAAGCTGTGCTCCTACAGGAGCGGGTGGTCAATACAACACGCCGTCGAGGATCTCGTAGACGATCCCGCTGCCCACCGCGATCAGCACGATATCGGCGCCCATGCGCCGCCATTCATAACCCTGGTAGTACGGCAGGTGCGCCAGGGCGCGGTTGTCCAGGCGTTCGCCGTAGTAGCCGCGAGGCAGCGGCTGACCGCGCACCAGACGGATGCCGTGGGGCGGTGGCGCGCCACGTACGAAGTAGGCGTGATTGTCGCGAATGGTCTCGCGCACCGGGCCGAAATCCCGGGGCGGGCTGCCACGCCGATCGGCCTGCGGGCCGCGATGTTCATCGCCATGATTGTCCGCGCGATTGTCTCCTCGATTGTCGTAGCGACCCTGTTGCGGGCCTCCGCGATCATGGTCGTCGCGTGGGTCGGCGACCGCGTGCAGCAGCGGGCTGGCGCTGAGCATCAGCACACCGAGACCGGCAATCAGGCGTTTGGGCATTTTCATCGGGTCTTCCTCAGAACACGAACAACAAAAAGGGGTTCAGAACCTGGTTCTGAACCCCTTGGTCTTGCCGGTTTAGTCTGTGGATCCCGAGGCTAATTCCTCTGTATCAGGAACTTTACCCTCAGCTGACACGGGCTTGACGCACCCCTTCGGCGAGGGAAGCGCACAGGCTCAGCACGCCGTCCACGGCCTGCTCGGAGCTGGTGGCATTGGCGATCTGGTCGATCAGCGCCGAACCCACCACCACGCCGTCGGCCAGGCGGGCGATAGCCGCGGCCTGCTCCGGGGTGCGGATGCCGAAACCGATGCTGATCGGCAGGTCGGTGTGGCGACGCAGACGGGTCACCGCCTCTTCCACGTGCTCCAGGGTGGCGGAGCCGGCACCGGTCACACCGGCCACGGAGACGTAGTAGACGAAGCCCGAGCTGCCGTTCAGCACCTTCGGCAGGCGCGCGTCGTCGGTGGTCGGCGTGGTCAGGCGGATGAAGTCGATACCGGCGGCCTGGGACGGGTCGCACAGCTCGGCGTTGTGCTCGGGTGGCATGTCGACCACGATCAGGCCGTCGACGCCGGCCTCCTTGGCTTCGGCGATGAAGCGTGGCACGCCGTAGTGGTGGATCGGGTTGAAGTAACCCATCAGCACCAGCGGCGTGTCGTTGTTGCCGGCGCGGAACTCGCGAACCATCTGCAGGGTTTTCGCCAGGTTCTGCTTGGCTTCCAGGGCGCGGATGTTGGCCAGCTGGATCGCCGGGCCGTCGGCCATCGGGTCGGTGAAGGGCATGCCCAGCTCGATCACGTCGGCGCCGGCTGCCGGCAAGCCTTTGAGGATCGCCAGGGAAGCGTCGTAGCCCGGGTCGCCGGCGGTGACGAAGGTCACCAGGGCGGCGCGGTTCTGTTGCTTAAGCTCGGCAAAGCGCGTTTGCAGGCGGCTCATCAGTGTTTCTCCTGCTGGGAGTGCTCTTGTTGAGAGTGTTCCATGTGGTGCATCACGGTTTGCATGTCTTTGTCGCCACGGCCCGAGAGGTTGACCACCATCAGGTGATCCTTGGGCAGGTTCGGCGCGCGCTTGAACACTTCGGCCAGGGCGTGGGCGCTTTCCAGGGCCGGGATGATGCCTTCCAGGCGGCAGCACTGGTGGAAGGCGGCCAGGGCTTCGTCGTCGGTCACCGAGGTGTATTCGACGCGGCCGATATCGTGCAACCAGGCGTGTTCAGGGCCGATGCCCGGGTAGTCGAGGCCAGCGGAAATCGAGTGGGCGTCGATGATCTGGCCATCCTCGTCCTGCAGCAGGAAGGTGCGGTTGCCGTGCAGCACGCCTGGCAGGCCGCCGTTCAGGCTGGCCGCGTGCTTGCCGGTCTCGATGCCGTAGCCGGCGGCTTCGACGCCGATGATCTGCACGCTCTTGTCGTCGAGGAACGGATGGAACAGGCCCATGGCGTTGGAACCGCCGCCGATGCACGCCACCAGGCTGTCCGGCAGGCGGCCTTCCTGGGCTTGCAGCTGTTCGCGGGTTTCCTTGCCGATCACCGCCTGGAAGTCGCGGACCATGGCGGGATAAGGGTGCGGACCGGCCACGGTGCCGATCAGGTAGAAGGTGCTGTCGACGTTGGTCACCCAGTCACGCAGAGCCTCGTTCATCGCGTCCTTCAAGGTGCCGGTGCCGGCGACCACCGGGATTACTTCGGCGCCCAGCAGCTTCATGCGGAACACGTTGGCCTGCTGGCGCTCGATGTCGGTGGTGCCCATGTAGATCACGCAGTCCAGGCCGAAACGCGCCGCCACGGTAGCGGTGGCCACGCCGTGCATGCCGGCGCCGGTCTCGGCGATGATGCGTTTCTTGCCCATGCGCCGCGCCAGGAGGATCTGGCCGATGCAGTTGTTGATCTTGTGCGCGCCGGTGTGGTTCAGCTCTTCGCGCTTGAGGTAGATCTTGGCGCCGCCGCAGTGCTCGGTCAGGCGCTCGGCGAAATACAGCGGGCTCGGACGGCCGACGTAGTCGCGCTGGAAGTAGGCCAGTTCCTTGAGGAACTCCGGATCTTCCTTGGCCGCTTCGTATTCGCGGGCCAGGTCGAGGATCAGCGGCATCAGGGTTTCGGCGACGTAACGGCCGCCGAACGCGCCGAACAGGCCGTTGGCATCAGGACCGTTGCGCAGATTGGTCTGGGTCATTGGGGCGCTCCCGGTGGTTCGTCAAAAGGGTGAATGCGTGGACAGGCAATGGCGTTCACTCTACCCCTGACGCCCCAGGCTGAAAACCGATAAGATCGCCACAACCTGTCAGGAAAACTCACATATCCCATGAGCCACGACCTGCCCCCGCTGAACGCCCTCCGGGCCTTCGAAGCCACCGCCCGCCTGAACAGCGTCAGTCAGGCGGCCGAGCAGCTGCACGTCACCCATGGCGCGGTCAGCCGCCAGTTGAAGGTGCTTGAAGAGCATCTTGGGGTGAGCCTGTTCGTCAAGGAGGGGCGCGGCCTGAAACTCACAGATGCCGGGGTGCGCCTGCGCGATGCCAGCAGCGATGCCTTCGAGCGCCTGCGCACGGTCTGCGCCGAGCTGAGCCAGAGCACCGCCGATGCGCCCTTCGTGCTCGGTTGTTCCGGCAGCCTGCTGGCGCGCTGGTTCATTCCGCGCCTGGGGCGGCTGAATGCCGACCTGCCGGACCTGCGCCTGCACCTGTCGGCCGGCGAAGGCGATCTCGACCCGCGCCGGCCGGGGCTGGATGCCTTGCTGGTATTCGCCGAGCCGCCGTGGCCGGCGGACATGCAGGTCTATGAACTGGCCAGCGAACGCATCGGCCCGGTGCTCAGCCCGCGCTACAGCCGCTACGAGCAACTGCGCGAGGCGCCGGCCAGTGCGCTGCTCGGCGAGGCATTGCTACAGACCACCTCGCGCCCGCAGGCCTGGCCCAGCTGGGCGCGGCAGAACGGCATCGACGCCGGGGCGCTGAAGTTTGGCCAGGGTTTCGAGCATTTGTATTATTTGCTGGAGGCTGCGGTGGCCGGGCTGGGCGTGGCGATCGCGCCGCAACCGCTGGTGGCCGAGGACCTGCGCGCCGGGCGCCTGGTTGCCCCCTGGGGTTTCTGTGAAACCCCAGGGCAACTGGCGTTGTGGCTACCCAAGCGCGCCGCGGACGGGCGCGCCCGGCAATTGGCGCAGTGGCTTCGCAACGAGCTGCGCCAGACGCCTTAATTGCCGCGCTTGCACAGCAGGTAAGCGGCCAGCAGGCCCAGCGCGCCCACGGCGACGCCGGCAGTGGTCCAGGGGTGTTGCTGGGCGTAGTCGCGGGTGGCGACCCCGGTTTCACGGGTTTTCACTTTGACTTCTTCATAGGCATCGCTGAGCAGGCTGCGCGAATGTCTCAGCGCATTCTCGGCGTTGCTTTTCAGCGTCTTGAGGGTTTTGCGCGACTCGTCCGAAGCATCGTCCTTGAGGCTTTCCAGGGACTTGAGCAGACTTTCGATCTCGGCTTCCATGCTTTCCAATGAGGCTTTGCGTAACGAAGTGTTGGCCATGGTGGCTCTCCTGCATTGTTGATTGAGGGGGCTGTAAGGGTCCGACTGCGCGGCCTGGCGAAAGTGCATTAAATCTGAGGGCCGATCGGCCGGGGCTTGCCCAAGTGTTGCCGGTAATCGCTGCTAGGCTTTGATCTACCTCATCAAGGAGAGAACGCCATGTCTGATCATCACACCTACAAGAAAGTCGAACTGGTCGGCTCGTCCCCTACCAGCATCGAAGACGCCATCAACAATGCGCTGGCCGAAGCCAACAAAAGCATCAAGCACCTGGAATGGTTCGAGGTCACGGAAACCCGCGGGCACATCCGGGATGGCAAGGCCGCGCATTTCCAGGTCACGCTCAAGGTCGGCTTCCGGATTGCCAACAGCTGAACCTGGGCTAGGCTGTTGAACTTGGGCGCTGGCCGATTGCCATAGGGAATGGCGAAGCGCTATATCTGCCTCGAAGCCGAGCAGGCCGGGGCTTGACGCTTATTTTTGATTCGACCAGGGAATGTGACCGATGAAAAAACTGGTAATGGCTTTAGCGTTGTTGAGTGTCGCGGGAACAGCCCTTGCTGCCGGCAAGCCATGCGAAGAGCTGAAAGGCGAAATCGCCGCGAAGCTCGATGCCAAAGGCGTGTCGGGTTATTCGCTGGAAATTGTCGACAAAGGCAGCGCGACTGGCGGCAAAGTGGTCGGTACCTGCGAAGGCGGTACCAAGGAAATCGTCTACAAGCGTGGCTGAGCCCTTGTAGAAATGAACAAGCCGACGCGATGCGTCGGCTTTTTTGTGCCCGGCGATTACCCAGGCCTCAACCTTTCATCACTTGCGCCAGCAGCTCGTAGGAATGCAGGCGGTCGGCGTGTTCGTACAGGTCGCAGGTGAAGATCAGCTCGTCGGCGCCGGTCTGTTCGATCAGCACGTCGAGCTTGGCGCGGATCTTCGCCGGGCTGCCGATCATGGCCAGGCCGAGGAAGCTGCCCACGGCGTCTTTTTCATGGGGCAGCCACAGGCCGTCCATGCTCTTCACCGGTTTGCGCTGCACCAGGCTCTGGCCGCGCATCAACGCGAGGATCCGCTGGTACACCGAGGTCGCCAGGTAATCGGCCTGTTCGTCGGTATCGGCTGCCACCAGCGGTACGCCGAGCATCACGTAAGGCTTGTCGAGCACGGCTGAGGGCTTGAAGTGATTGCGGTACACGCGAATCGCCTCGTGCATATAGCGTGGTGCGAAATGCGAGGCAAAGGCGTAAGGCAAGCCGCGCTCACCGGCCAGTTGCGCACTGAACAGGCTGGAACCCAGCAGCCACACCGGCACCTGGGTACCGGTTCCCGGCACCGCGATCACCCGTTGTTCCGGGGTGCGTGGGCCGAGGTAGGCCATCAGTTCGGCCACGTCTTCAGGGAAGTCGTCAGCGCTGCCGGAACGTTCGCGGCGCAGGGCGCGGGCGGTCATCTGGTCCGAACCCGGCGCGCGGCCCAGGCCCAGGTCGATACGCCCCGGATACAGGCTTTCCAGGGTGCCGAACTGCTCGGCGATCACCAGCGGCGCATGGTTGGGCAGCATCACGCCACCGGAGCCGACGCGAATGCTCGAGGTGCCGCCGGCCAGATAGCCCAGCAGCACCGAGGTCGCGGAGCTGGCGATACCGTCCATGTTGTGGTGCTCGGCGACCCAGAAGCGGGTGTAGCCGAATTTTTCTACATGGCGGGCCAGGTCCAGGGAATTGCGCAGCGATTGCGCCGGGCTGCCGTCCTCGCGCACGGGGACCAGGTCGAGGGTGGAAAACTTAACGTCGGACAGTGGTTTCATAAGCCTGCTTCTCCAGTGGTGTGCAGGCCTTTGTCATGAGCCAAAACCTGCCGAATGCTGTAAGCCTGTTTCATGCAATGTGGGCATATACCCGAGTTTCAATAGCCAAGCTGAATTTGCTGTCCGGATAAACGGTGGATTCAGGCAGGATGAACTTCGCCGGGCCTTCTATCCTCTAGAACCCTGAGTAGCAGAAAACCACAAGGGCGCGGCCTTTCGCGCCCGTTCTCGAGGAGACAGGCATGAGCATCATCAAGAAAGCATCGGCTCACTGGGAAGGGGACCTGAAAACCGGCATTGGCTCGATTTCCACTGAAACCGGGGTACTGCGCGAAGCGCCCTACGGTTTCAAGGCACGTTTCGAAGGCGGCAAGGGCACCAACCCGGAAGAACTGATCGGCGCCGCGCACGCGGGGTGTTTTTCCATGGCCTTCTCGATGATTCTCGGCGAGGCCGGGCTCAAGGCCGACAGCATCGACACCCATGCCGAAGTGACGCTGGACCAGGTCGATGGCGGTTTTGCGATCACCGCGGTACACCTGATCCTCAAGGCGAAGATTCCCGGCGCCAGCCAGCAGCAGTTCGATGAACTGAGCAAGAAGGCCAAGGAAGGTTGCCCGGTATCCAAGGTGCTGAACGCCAAGATCAGCCTGGATGCGACGCTGGTCAGCTGAGCCACGGTCGAACCGCTACATCCCATCGCGAGCCCGCGAACGCGGCCTTTTGCAGGAGCAACCGGTCGCCGTTCGCTGGCTCGCGATGGCGTTCTCTTGGCAAAACCCCTGCGCCAGATATGCGCGGCGTCAGAACTCGCTTCATGAAAATGTGGTCGAATGCATGACTGCAGGCTCAGCCCATGACCTTGGGCGCTGCATCAAGGGAGCTCCACACATGAAACGTTTTGCCCTGGCAGTTGTTTGTTGCGCGCTGGCCACCTCGGCCCTGGCGGACCCGAAGGACTGCGAAGAACTCAAGAAAGAGATTGAAATCAAGATCCAGGCCAACGCCGTGCCCTCCTACACCCTGGAGATTGTCAGCAAGGAGGAAGCCGAAAAACATGACGTGGCCATGGTGGTCGGTACCTGCGAAAACGGCACCAAGGCAATCATCTATCAGCGAAACGACAGCTGATCGATCAGATCACGCAGTTGACCATATGGTCTTCGGCCAGCAGCTCACGCTTGGCGTTGTACAGCCGGGCACTGGGAGAGAAACCCAGCGAGCGGGCTTCCAGCAGGTAACGCTGGCCGGCTTCGAAATGGTCGTAGCGCAGGCTCAGGTAGCACAGGCGTTCCGCTGGATCGTTCATCATGCCGAGGCGTCCGCTGAACACCTCGAAATCGAAACGCACCATCAACTCATGACTGCCCGGGGTGACCTGGAAGTAGCGGCCATCGTTCAGGCGCTGGTTGTCCAGGCGCTCGGCCATCAGCAGCTTGCCGCCCGGCGTCGGGGTGGAGAAATCGACCCAGGCCTGTTGCGGATCCACCGCCGGCAGGGGGCTGGAGCAGGCAACGAGGCCGGTCAGGGCAAGGAGCAGCAAGGCTTGGCGCATGAGGTCGGGCCGTCCGGGGAAAGGCCTCAAGCATAGCGCCGATCAGGTGCGCTGGCAGCCCGCCGGTTGGCCGGTACCCACCAGATTGCGCTGCTGGTCATAGAGCTTGGCCCAGGGCCGGAAGCCGATATTGCCAGTCTGCAGCTGATAACGCTGGCCGGCGTTGAAGTCCTTGTACTTCACATTCAGCTGGCAGTCGCGCCACAGGGGTTCGCTGTCCGGGCCGATATTGCTGGGCTCCACGGCGAACCGGTAGCGCACCTTCAGCTCATGGTTGCCGGGCTGGACCTCGAAATATCGGCGGTCCGCCCAGGCCTTTTCGTCGACCTCCAGCGCCTGCAGCGCGGTGTCCTGGTGGCTGTCGAGGTCGATCCAGGCTTGCGTCGGATCGGGGGCGGGCAATCCGGCACAGCCGCTCAGGGTCAACAGTCCGGTGGTCAGCAGCAACACGCGCATAGCGAAACTCCAGGCAGGCGAGATAGTCTTGGGGGCAGACTCTCGAAGGATGATTCGATTTGATTAGGCCGCGTTCAAGCCATGGGTTACTTGATCATCTTTTACGCTTTTTGTTTCCGGGCCTGGCGCTCTTGCTGCTCAACGGTTGTTCCAGCGTGGGTTACTACGGCCAGCTGGCCAGTGGCCAATGGCAGCTGTTGCGGGCCCGCACGCCGGTCGAACAGGTCATCGCCGACCCTGCCCGCGACCCCTTATTGCGTGCCCATCTGACCCAGTCGCAGAAGGCCCGGCGCTTCGCCAGCCAGCACCTGCACCTACCGGACAACCAGAGCTACCGCCTCTACGCCGACATTGGCCGGCCCTACGTGGTGTGGAATGTATTCAGCACCCCCGAGTTTTCCCTGAGCCCCAAGACCCACTGTTTCCCGATTGCCGGCTGCGTGGCCTATCGCGGCTACTACAGCCAGGGCGCGGCCCGCGGCGAGGCGGCCTTGCAGAAACAGCAGGGCATGGATGTGGCCATCGGCGGGGTGGAGGCCTACTCGACCCTGGGCTGGTTCAACGACCCGATCCTCAGTTCGATGCTGCATTGGGGCGACGAGCGCCTGGCGACCCTGATCTTCCATGAGCTGGCCCATCAGCGCTTTTATGTGAAGGACGACACCGAGTTCAACGAGTCCTTCGCCACCTTCGTCGAGCAGGAAGGCACCCGGCAATGGCGCGCGGCGCGCAACCTGCCGCCGGCCAGCGATGCCTTGGTCAAGCAGAAGGACCAGTTCATCCAACTGATCCTCGATACCCGCCAGCGCCTGGAACGCCTGTATGCCCTACCGCTGCCCGCCGAGCAGATGCGCCAGCGCAAGGCCGCCGAGTTCGAACAGCTGCGCCGGGATTACCGACAGCTGAAGGACAGCCAATGGCACGGCGACTCGCGCTACGACTTCTGGATCAATACCCCGCTGAACAATGCCAGGCTGCTGCCTTTCGGCCTGTACGACCAGTGGGTGCCGGCATTTGCCGCCTTGTTCAAGCAGGTGAACGGCGATTGGCCGGCGTTTTACCAGGCTGTGGAGAAACTCGGCGCGCTGCCGGCTGAAAAGCGCAAGGCAGCGCTGCAAGCATTGATGGATGGCGCCTGAAAGGACGCTATCGGCTCAGCGCTGCAGGAACGCCTGATGCAGTTCATCCAGGGTCTGGAAGTGATAGGCCGGTGCCTCGGCGCTCAGTTCTTCGTGGCTGCCGAAGCCGTAACCCACCGCCGCCGCATCCAGCCCGTTGTTTCGGGCGCCGATCAGGTCGTGCTTGCGGTCGCCGATCATCAGGGTATCGCTCGGGTCCAGGCCTTCTTCGCCGATCAGGTGGCGGATCAGCTCGACCTTGTCGGTGCGGGTGCCGTCCAGTTCGCTGCCGTAGATCACCTTGAAGTGCCGGGCGAAATCGAAATGCCGGGCGATCTCGCGGGCGTACACCCACGGCTTGGACGTTGCGATGTACAGCTGGCGGCCCTGCCCACTTAGGGTTTCCAGCAGAGGCGTGACACCGTCGAACACGCGGTTTTCATACAGGCCGGTGACCTTGAAACGCTCGCGGTAGAAATTCACCGCCTCCCAGGCCTTGGCTTCGTCGAAGCCATAGAACTGCATGAACGCCTGCAACAGCGGCGGGCCGATAAAGTGTTCCAGCTTGCTCAGGTCGGGTTCGTCGATGCCCAGCTTGCCGAGGGCGAACTGGATCGAGCGGGTAATGCCTTCGCGCGGGTCGGTCAGGGTGCCATCGAGGTCGAACAGAACGGTTTGGTAATGCATGGGGATTCCTGGGCAGTGGGTAGGGGGCTCAAGCCTGATCGTAACCTTCGGCCAGGTGCAGGTCCTTGAGCTTCACGTAGTTGGCGGCGCTGTAGGTGAAGAACGCACGCTCCTTGTCGGTCAGCGGGCGGGCCTGTTTCACCGGGCTACCCACGTAGAGAAAGCCGCTTTCCAGGCGTTTGCCCGGCGGCACCAGGCTGCCGGCGCCGACGATCACGTCGTCTTCCACCACCGCGCCGTCCATGACGATGCTGCCCATGCCGATCAGCACCCGGCTGCCGACGCTGCAACCGTGCAACATCACCTTGTGGGCGATGGTCACGTCGTCGCCGATCAGCAGCGGGAAGCCGTCCGGGTTGAAGGGGCCGGCGTGGGTGATGTGCAGCACGCTGCCGTCCTGCACGCTGGTGCGGGCGCCGATGCGGATGCGGTGCATGTCGCCGCGGATCACCGTCAGTGGCCAGACCGAGCTGTCGGCGCCGATTTCGACGTCGCCGATCACCACCGCCGAACTATCGACGAAGGCCCGCGGGCCAAGGATGGGCGTGTGGTTCTGATAGCTGCGAATGGCCAAGTTGGATACCTGTTCTGACATTTATTAATGGGGGCGATAGCTGCGGTGTGCGTCGATTGTAATTAAGATGGGGCCACGTTTCTTCCAGCCAAGGTGCCAACCGTGAGTGTGAACAACCCTCTTCTGCAGCCCTACGACCTGCCGCCGTTTTCGGCGATCCGCGCCGAGCACGTACAGCCGGCCATCGAACAGATCCTGGCTGACAACCGCGCCGCCATCGCTGAAATCCTCAAGAACCAGGGCACGCAACCGACCTGGGCCGGCCTGGTATTGGCCATGGACGAACTCAACGACCGCCTGGGCGCGGCCTGGAGTCCGGTCAGCCACCTCAATGCCGTGTGCAACAGCGCCGAACTGCGCGAGGCCTACGAGTCCTGCCTGCCTGCCCTGAGCGCCTACGCCACTGAACTGGGGCAGAACCCTGAGCTGTTCCAGGCCTTCGAAGCCCTGGCGGGCAGCCCGGAAGCCTCCGGTTTCGACGTGGCGCAGAAAACTATCCTGGAACACTCCCTGCGTGACTTCCGCCTGTCGGGTATCGACCTGCCGCCCGAGCAGCAGAAGCGTTACGCCGAAGTGCAGAGCAAGCTCTCCGAACTGGGCAGCCGCTTCTCCAACCAACTGCTTGACGCCACCCAGGCCTGGACCAAGCACGTCACCGACGAAGCGGCCCTGGCCGGCCTGACCGCTTCGGCCAAGGCGCAGATGGCTGCCGCGGCCCAGGCCAAGGATCTGCAAGGCTGGCTGATCACCCTGGAATTCCCCAGCTACTACGCGGTGATGACCTACGCCCAAGACCGCGCGCTGCGCGAAGAAGTCTACGCCGCCTACTGCACCCGCGCCTCGGACCAGGGCCCGAATGCCGGCCAGAACGACAACGGCCCGGTCATGGAAGAAATCCTCGACCTGCGCCAGGAGCTGGCCCAGCTGCTGGGCTACGCCAACTTCGCCGAGCTGAGCCTGGCCACCAAGATGGCCGAGTCCAGCGACCAGGTGCTGAGTTTCCTGCGGGACCTGGCCAAGCGCAGCAAACCGTTCGCCACCCAGGACCTGCAACAGCTCAAGGCCTACGCCGCCGAACAGGGCTGCCCGGACCTGCAAAGCTGGGACAGCGGTTTCTACGGCGAGAAGCTGCGCGAGCAGCGCTACAGCGTGTCCCAGGAAACCCTGCGCGCCTACTTCCCGATCGACAAGGTGCTGGGCGGCCTGTTCGCCATCGTCCAGCGCCTGTACGGCATCGAGATCGCCGAACTGAAAGGCTTCGACACCTGGCACCCGGACGTGCGCCTGTTCGAGATCAAGGAAAACGGCCAGCACGTGGGCCGCTTCTTCTTCGACCTGTATGCCCGCGCCAACAAGCGTGGCGGTGCCTGGATGGACGGCGCCCGCGACCGTCGCCGCACTTTCGAAGGCGTGCTGCAAAGCCCGGTGGCCAACCTGGTGTGCAACTTCACCCCGGCCGACAGCGGCAAGCCTGCCCTGCTGACCCACGATGAAGTCACCACCCTGTTCCACGAATTCGGCCATGGCCTGCATCACCTGCTGACCCGCGTCGAGTACTCCGGCGTTTCCGGTATCAACGGCGTGGCCTGGGATGCGGTGGAGCTGCCGAGCCAGTTCATGGAGAACTGGTGCTGGGAGCCGGAAGGCCTGGCGCTGATCTCCGGTCACTATGAAACCGGCGAGCCGCTGCCCCAGGACCTGCTGGAAAAAATGCTCGCGGCGAAGAACTTCCAGTCCGGCCTGATGATGGTGCGCCAGCTGGAGTTCTCGCTGTTCGACTTCGAACTGCATGCCACCCACGGCGACGGCCGTGCCGTGCTGCAAGTGCTCGAAGGCGTGCGCGACGAGGTCTCGGTGATGCGTCCGCCGGCCTACAACCGCTTCCCCAACAGCTTCGCCCACATCTTCGCCGGCGGTTACGCGGCGGGTTACTACAGCTACAAGTGGGCCGAAGTGCTGTCGGCCGATGCCTTCTCGAAGTTCGAGGAAGAAGGCGTGCTGAATGCCGAGACCGGTCGCGCGTTCCGCGAAGCGATCCTGGCTCGCGGCGGTTCCCAGGAGCCGATGGTGCTGTTCGTCGACTTCCGCGGACGTGCACCGTCGATTGACGCACTCTTGCGTCACAGCGGCCTGAGCGAGGACGCAGCGGCATGAGCGAGGGGCCAGTGAAGACGAAAAAACGCTTTATCGCCGGGGCGGTCTGCCCGGCGTGCAGCGAGCAGGACAAGTTGATGATGTGGAGCGAAGACGACGTTCCCCATCGCGAGTGCGTGGCCTGCGGGTATTCCGACACCCTGAATGAACAGGGCCTGTCGGTGCCCAAGGAGCTGGGCACGCGGGTCAACACCACGGCCCTCAAGGTGCCGGATGCCAAGGTCCAGTCGGTGCAGTTTTTCCCCAACCCCAAGTTGAAGAAAAAGACCGACGAGCCCAAGTAACTGCAAATCCCCTGTAGGAGCGCAGCTTGCGCACGATAGCGGTGTATCAGATACACCGCGGTGCTTTAGTCGCCAGCAAGCTTGGCTCCTATCGGGGTGCGGTCGAAGCTCAATTCTGCAGCTCCACGCAGCTGGTCAATTTACCGGCTTGCTGGCGCTCACCGTCTCGAACCAGCTCTTCACCGAACAGGTGGCGAACACGCTGGTGCTGCAATCGCCATTGGCCAGGGCGGTGCGCAATTTGTCGACATCGGCCTGCATCATGTAGCGAATGCCGTCCTTGAAGTGGGAACTGTCGCCAAACCCGCCTTCGGTCATTTCATTCAGCGCCTCCTCCTTGCTCCAGCCCTGAACCACCACCCGATACATCGCCGACATCAGGCCGGTACGGTCCGAGCCGTGCTTGCAGTGCATCAGCACTGGCCCATCGTTTTCCGCGCTCTGGATCGCGCGCAAGGCCGCCAGCACGTCGGCGTCATCCACGTGATTGGTCCGGTAAGGCAGTTGCACCTGCTTGATGCCCGGGGCCTGTAGCCAGCTGGAATCGGACTCCGGCAGGAAGTTGATCACCGTGCCCACCTTGAGCTTTTCCAGCAAAGCCACGGCGCGGCTGTCCGGCAAGGCGCTGCGGTACAGCGTCGGCGACATCTGGTACAGGTTGTAGTGGGTTTCCACGGGCTGGGCCCACTGGGCCGGGCGGGTCGCGCCGGTTTCGGCGGCTTGCGCCTGGGGCCAGGCGAGCAGCGTCAGCAGGGACAGGCAGAGGGCGGGAAGGATACGAGAGTTGTGCATGCAGAAGGCCGTGAGCGGAAAGGGGGATGGAGGGAGCCTAGCTTCCATCCGGGCCGGTCAACGTCCTGTGAGGGGCTCGTCAAAGAAACGTGAAGCAGACGCGATGCAGTTTTTTTCCCGCTAATCGGTACTTTTTTCCTACTGAAGCGATTCATTTGAATGCTTAGCCTGCTACCATTTGTAACCAAAGTTTGCTGAACTGTGCTTTTCCCGGCGTCGGGATCGACCCGTTGCGCCGCCAGAACGACAAGCCACGCCATGACGCGGCTGCCCAACCCGTGAATGCCTAGTGTGAGGTGTCCCCCATGTCTGATCACGATCAAGACAACCCGCGGCGTGAGTTTTTGCGCAAATCCCTGACCTTGATCCCGGTGGTCACGGTCGCCAGTACCGGCCTGGGCAGTTCGATGCTGATGGCCGCTCCCGAAGCGCCCAAGCCGGTGGAGCCTGCCCGAACCCCGGTCAGCACCGAGGCTTACCAGCCGACCTACTTCACCGCCGAAGAATGGGCCTTTGTCCAGGCCGCGGTAGAGCGCCTGATCCCGGCCGACGAACAAGGCCCGGGCGCCCTGGAAGCCGGCGTGCCGGAATACATCGACCGGCAGATGAACACCCCCTACGCCGCGGGTGCCCTGTGGTACATGCAAGGCCCGTTCAACGCCGACGCCGCGCCGGAGATGGGCTGGCAGAGCAAACTGGTGCCCAAGGAGATCTATCGCCTGGGCATTGCCGCGACGGATGCTTGGTCGAAAGCCTTCAACGGTAAAACATTTGCCGCGCAAGACAGCGCTACCCGAGACGATTTGCTCAAGCAGCTTGAAGCGGGAAAACCCGAATTCGACAGCGTTCCGCCGAAGATTTTCTTCAACCTTTTGCTGCAAAACACCAAGGAAGGGTTCTTCTGCGACCCGATCCACGGCGGCAATAAAGGCATGGTCGGCTGGACGTTGATCGGCTTCCCCGGCGCGCGCGCCGACTTCATGGACTGGGTGGAACGCAACGAGCAATACCCTTTCCCGGCAGTGTCGATTCGCGGCGAGAGGGCTTGAGCATGGCAACGGTAATGAAGAAGGTCGACGCAGTGATCGTCGGGTTTGGCTGGACCGGCGCGATCATGGCCAAGGAGCTGACCGAGGCCGGGCTCAACGTGCTGGCGCTGGAGCGCGGGCCGATGCAGGACACCTACCCGGACGGCAATTACCCGCAGGTGATCGACGAGCTCACCTACAGCGTGCGCAAGAAGCTCTTCCAGGACATCTCCCGGGAGACGGTGACCATTCGCCACAGCGTCAACGACGTGGCCCTGCCGAACCGCCAATTGGGCGCGTTCCTGCCGGGCAATGGCGTCGGCGGCGCCGGCCTGCACTGGTCCGGCGTGCATTTTCGCGCCGACCCGATCGAGCTGCGCATGCGCAGTCACTATGAAGAGCGCTACGGCAAGAATTTCATCCCCAAGGACATGACCATCCAGGACTTCGGCGTCACCTACGAAGAGCTGGAGCCGTTCTTCGACTACGCGGAAAAAGTCTTCGGTACCTCGGGCCAGGCCTGGACCGTGAAAGGCCAACTGGTCGGTGAAGGCAAGGGCGGCAACCCTTACGCGCCGGACCGTTCGGACCATTTCCCGCTGGAGTCGCAGAAGAACACCTACTCCGCCCAGCTGTTCCAGAAAGCCGCCGGCGAAGTTGGCTACAAGCCGTACAACCTGCCGTCGGCCAACACCTCGGGGCCGTACACCAACCCCTATGGCGCGCAAATGGGGCCGTGCAACTTCTGCGGGTTCTGCAGCGGCTACGTTTGCTACATGTACTCCAAGGCTTCGCCGAACGTGAACATTCTGCCGGCCCTCAAGCCGCTGCCGAATTTCGAGCTGCGCCCCAACTCCCACGTGCTCAAGGTCAACCTCGACAGCACCAAGACCAAGGCCACTGGCGTCACCTATGTCGACGGCCAGGGCCGCGAGATCGAGCAGCCGGCTGACCTGGTGATCCTCGGCGCCTTCCAGTTCCATAACGTGCGCCTGATGCTGCTGTCCGGCATCGGCAAGCCGTACGACCCGATCACTGGCGAAGGCGTGGTGGGCAAGAACTTCGCCTACCAGAACATGGCCACCATCAAGGCCTACTTCGACAAGGACGTGCACACCAACAACTTCATCGGCGCCGGCGGCAATGGCGTGGCGGTGGACGACTTCAACGCCGACAACTTCGACCACGGCCCCCACGGCTTCGTCGGTGGTTCGCCGTTCTGGGTCAACCAGGCCGGCAGCCGGCCGATCGCCGGCACCTCCAACCCGCCGGGCACCCCGGCCTGGGGCAGCGCCTGGAAGAAGGCCACCGCCGACTACTACACCCACCAGGTGTCGATGGACGCCCACGGCGCCCACCAGTCCTACCGCGGCAACTACCTCGACCTCGATCCGGTGTACCGCGACGCTTATGGCCTGCCGCTGCTGCGCATGACCTTCGACTGGCAGGAAAACGACATCAAGATGAACCGCTTCATGGTCGAGAAGATGGGCAAGATCGCCGAGGCGATGAACCCCAAGGCCATCGCGGTGCTGGGCAAGAAGGTCGGTGAGCACTTCAACACCGCGTCCTACCAGACCACCCACCTCAACGGTGGCGCGATCATGGGCACCGACCCGAAAACCAGTGCCTTGAACCGTTACCTGCAGAGCTGGGACGTGCACAACGTATTCGTCCCGGGCGCTTCGGCCTTCCCCCAGGGCCTGGGCTACAACCCGACCGGCCTGGTGGCCGCGTTGACTTACTGGTCGGCCCGCGCGATCCGCGAGCAGTACCTGAAGAACCCCGGCCCGCTGGTCCAGGCATAAGGAGCGATGACCATGAAAACCCTCGTTATCGCGACCCTGGCCCTGCTCGGCAGCGCTTCCCTCAGCGCAGCCGAAACCGATCAACAAGCCTTGATCAAACAGGGCGAATACCTGGCCCGCGCCGGTGACTGCGTGGCCTGCCACACCGCCAAGGACGGCAAGCCGTTCGCCGGCGGCCTGCCGATGGAAACCCCGATCGGCACGATCTACTCCACCAACATCACCCCGGACAAGACCGGCATCGGCGAGTACAGCTTCGACGACTTCGACAAGGCCGTGCGCCATGGCGTGGCCAAGAGCGGCAGCAGCCTGTATCCGGCCATGCCCTACCCGTCCTATGCGCGGGTCAGCGATGCCGACATGCAGGCGCTGTATGCCTACTTCATGCAAGGCGTGGCGCCTGTGGTCCAGGAGAACCGCGACAGCGACATCCCCTGGCCGCTGAGCATGCGCTGGCCGTTGGCGGGCTGGCGCTGGATGTTCGCGCCGAGCGTGGCGGGCCTGCAAGGCAGTGGCCAGGCGCAGGCTGCGGAAGACCCGGTGGTCAGCCGCGGTGCCTACCTGGTGGAAGGCCTCGGCCACTGTGGCGCCTGCCACACGCCGCGCGCCCTGACCATGCAGGAGAAAGCCCTGAGCGCGAGCGAAGGCAGCCAGTTCCTGGCCGGCAGCGCGCCGCTGGAAGGCTGGATCGCCAAGAGCCTGCGCGGCGACCACAAGGACGGCCTCGGCAGTTGGAGCGAAGAGCAGCTGGTGCAGTTTCTCAAGACCGGCCGCAGCGACCGCGGCGCGGTGTTCGGCGGCATGAGCGACGTGGTGGTGCACAGCATGCAGTACATGTCCGAGGAGGACCTGACGGCCATCGCCCGTTACCTCAAGTCGCTGCCGGCGGTGGATGCCAACGACCAGCCGCACCAGTACGACAAGGCGGTGGCCGAGGCGTTGTGGAAAGGTGACGACAGCAAGCCGGGGGCGTCGGTGTACATCGACAACTGCGCGGCGTGCCACCGTACCGACGGCCATGGCTATACCCGGGTGTTCCCGGCGCTGGCGGGCAACCCGGTGCTGCAAAGCGCCGATGCCACGTCGCTGATCCATATCGTGCTCAAGGGCGGCACCTTGCCGGCCACCCACACCGCGCCATCGACCTTCACCATGCCGGCTTTTGCCTGGCGCCTGTCGGACCAGGAGGTGGCCGATGTGGTCAACTTCATCCGCACCAGCTGGGGCAACCAGGGCTCAGAGGTGAAAGCGGCGGATGTGGCGGGGCTGCGCAAGGGCGACCTGCAAAGCACCTCGAATGACGATCTGGGGCAAGTGAAGACCCACAGCGGCAGTTGATCGCATGCTTCGCTCCTGTAGGAGCGAGCAGGCGGCGATCCGACTTGCCCGCGATGCGCGCCGCCAGGCGCGTTTTCAGCCCAGCGGCGCTAGGCAGATGTTCCAGGCTCCATTACTGTATATAAATACAGTAATGGAGCGCCTCCCATGTTCAGTCCCCTGCCCCCGCGCGGCCGTGGCACCGCGATCAACCCGCACAACCGTTTTGCGCCCCAGCGCTCGGTGGCCTTCGACGACGGCTGGTACCAGGAAGCCCCGCTGACCCAGGGCACCGAGGTGCGCCTTGAGACGGCGAAATCCATCATCACCCGCAACAGCTCGCCGGACCTGCCCTTCGATCGCTCCATCAATCCCTATCGCGGCTGCGAGCATGGCTGCATCTATTGTTATGCGCGGCCCAGTCACGCCTATTGGGACCTGTCGCCGGGGCTGGATTTCGAGACCAAGCTGATCGCCAAGACCAATGCCGCGGCGATGCTGGAACAGCAGCTGTCCAAGCCCGGCTACAAGTGCGCGCCGATCAACCTGGGTTCCAACACCGACCCCTACCAGCCCATCGAGCGTGAGCACCAACTGACCCGCCGGACCCTGGAGGTGCTGCTGCGCTACCGGCACCCGGTGACCATCGTCACCAAGGGCTCGTTGATCCTGCGCGATCTCGATCTGTTGGTCGAACTGGCCGAGCAGCGGCTGGTGGCGGTGATGATCAGCCTGACCACCCTGGACGACGAGCTCAAGCGCATCCTCGAACCCCGGGCGGCGGCGCCCAAGGCGCGATTGCGAGCGATCCGGGTGATGCGCGAGGCGGGGATTCCCGTGGGGGTGCTGTGTTCGCCGATGATTCCGATGATCAACGACAGCGAGCTGGAAAGCCTGCTCGCCGAGGCCCATGCCGCGGGCGCGCAAAGCGCGGCCTACATGATGCTGCGCCTGCCCCTGGAAGTAGCGCCGCTGTTCGAGGAATGGCTCAACGCCCACTACCCGCAGCGGGCGGCCCATGTCCTGAGCCTGATCCGCCAGTGTCGCGGCGGCGAGCTGTACGACAGCCGTTTTGGTGCACGGATGCGCGGCGAAGGCCCCTTCGCGGCCCTGTTGGCGCAGCGTTTCGCCAAGGCCAGCAAACGCCTGGGGCTCGATCGGCGCGAAGGCTACAACCTCGACTGCACGGCCTTCTGTCCGCCGGGTGGGCAGATGTCGTTGCTGTAGGGGTTATTGGCCTATGGTGGAGTAGTGTCGGTGCACCCGCTTCTATAGGCTGGTCACCTTTTTGCATCGCCAATAGTGGCGTTTTAGAGCGCTCCGTTCAGTTTGAGTTAAGTTTGGAAGGCTACTTTGTTCATCGAGTGACCTTTGGGTTGCTGTCAGCGGGCTGGTTGTTTTTTAATCAATCGCTGGCGTCGTGCCGGATAAAACTGGAAAATTCACCTAAGGGTCTGAGCGAAAAGTCGGCGAGCGAAGGTCAGGCAAGGCAAAAACAGGCGAGGAAGCGGAGTTTAGGGGCCTAAATGAGCATTCCGAGCCTGTTTTTAACGCAGCATGACCGAGCGCAGCCACTTTTCGACAGAGCCTAATCCGTCGAAGAGGATGAATCATGAGTGACAAGGATAAACAGCCGTTGGCTGCGTCGGCTTCAGCGTCCACAGAGGTCGCCGAAAGCGCCGACGCAGCGCTGCAGATAATAGTTGACGGCTTTTTGCATTTTCATCACGAGGTCTTCCCGCAGCAGGAAGAACTGTTCAAGAAACTCGCCACGGCCCAGCGGCCGCGGGCGATGTTCATTGCCTGCGCGGATTCGCGCATCGTTCCCGAACTGATTACCCAGAGTGCCCCGGGCGACCTGTTCGTGACCCGCAACGTCGGTAACGTGGTACCGCCCTACGGGCAGATGAACGGCGGCGTGTCCACGGCCATCGAATACGCGGTCATGGCGCTGGGAGTGCACCACATCATCGTTTGCGGCCATTCCGACTGCGGCGCCATGCGCGCGGTGCTCAACCCGCAGAGCCTGGAAAAGATGCCGACGGTCAAAGCCTGGCTGCGCCACGCCGAAGTGGCCAAGACCATGGTTCAGGAGAACTGTGACTGCGCCGACGAGAACGCCAGCATGCATGTGCTGACCGAAGAGAACGTCATCGCCCAGTTGCAGCATTTGCGCACCCACCCTTCGGTGGCTTCGCGCATGGCCAACGGCCAATTGTTCATCCATGGCTGGGTGTACAACATCGAAACCAGCGAAATCAAAGCCTACGACGCGGATCAAGGGTGTTTCCTGCCGTTGGACGGACGCCACCCGATCCCGGTTGCGACGCCTAAAGCGCGCTTCTAAATCCTCCTAAATCCCAGTGGGGTTCAGCCATGACTGCCGTCAGCGCGGTCAGGCTTTGCCGCGCCTGAAGAAAGCTTCGGGAGAATCATCATGCGTGCAGCACAACTGAAAGCTGTTTTGCCACGGGAGCTGCTCGCTTCCGTGGTGGTGTTTCTGGTGGCCCTGCCCTTGTGCATGGGTATTGCCATCGCTTCCGGCATGCCGCCGGCCAAGGGTTTGATCACCGGGATCATCGGTGGCCTGGTGGTGGGCTGGCTGGCCGGCTCGCCCTTGCAGGTCAGCGGTCCGGCCGCGGGGCTGGCGGTCCTGGTGTTCGAACTGGTGCGCCAGCACGGTATCGCCATGCTCGGGCCGATCCTGTTGCTGGCGGGTTTCCTGCAACTGGTGGCCGGGCGCCTGCGCCTGGGCTGCTGGTTTCGGGTCACGGCGCCGGCGGTGGTCTACGGCATGCTTGCCGGGATCGGGGTGTTGATCGTGCTCTCCCAGGTGCACGTGATGCTCGACGCCCAGCCCCAGGCGTCCGGCCTGGATAACCTCGCGGGCTTCCCCGAGGCGGTGGCCCAGGCTCTGCCGAGCCTGGGCGGCGGCTTTGGCTGGCAGGCCGGGTTGCTTGGCCTGTCGACCATGGCGGTGATGTTCCTGTGGGAAAAACTGCGCCCGCATTCGCTGCGCTTTATCCCCGGCGCCCTGCTGGGTGTCGGCCTGGCGACCTTTGCCAGCCTGGCCCTGGCGTTGCAGGTCAAGCGGGTCGAGGTGCCGGAAAACCTCGCCGAGGCGATTGACTGGCTGCGTCCGGCCGACCTGCTCAACCTGGCGGACCCGGCACTGCTGATCGCGGCCTTTGCCGTGGCCTTTATCGCCAGCGCTGAAACCCTGCTGTCCGCCGCCGCGGTGGATCGCATGCACAGCGGTACGCGTTCGGATTTCGACCGTGAACTGTCGGCGCAAGGGATCGGCAACATGCTCTGCGGGTTGCTCGGCGCCTTGCCGATGACCGGGGTGATAGTACGCAGTTCGGCCAACGTCCAGGCGGGCGCGACCACGCGGCTGTCGGCGATCTTCCACGGCCTGTGGCTGCTGGCGTTCGTGCTGTTGCTGTCCAGCGTGCTGCAAAGCATTCCGGTGGCCAGCCTGGCGGGCGTGCTGGTGTACACCGGGTTCAAGCTGGTGGACCTCAAGTCGTTCCGCAAGCTGGGCCGTTATGGGCCGATGCCGATGCTGACCTACGGCGTGACCGCGCTGGCGATTGTCTTCACCGACCTGCTGACCGGTGTGCTGATCGGCTTTGGCCTGACCCTGGTGAAACTGGCCTGGGGCGCTTCGCGGCTGAAGATCAGCCTGGTGGACCTGCCGGCCGCAGGCGAAATGGAGTTGCGCCTGGTGGGCGCCGCGACCTTCCTCAAGGTGCCGGCCCTGACCCAGGCGCTGGGCAGCATTCCGCCGGGCACCACGGTGCATGTGCCGCTCAATAACCTGGGCTATATCGACCATGCCTGCTTGGAACTGCTCGAGGAGTGGGGACGGGCCAATGCGGCCAAGGGCTCGAAGCTGGTGATCGAGTCGCGCGGGTTGAAGCGTCGGCTGGAGGGGCGTTTGCACACCAACGTGGGCGTGAGTCCGGCCTCGAAGCTGGAAGTCAAAGGCCTGAGCCGGGCGTAAAGCGCTTCTGTAGGAGCACAGCTTGCGTGCGATGGCCGCGCCGCGGTCTGTCTACCGGACCGCGTCAGCGTTCATCGCGGGCAAGTCGGATCGCCGCCCGCTCGTTCCTACAGATCCTTCAGGAGCACGGCTGCGGGCGATGAATAGACTCAGGCAGCCGGCTGGTCGAGTTCCAGCTCCACGCCCAACTGGCGCGACAGGCACGGCCAGCGTTTCCAGGCGGCGTCGGTGTCGGGGCTGTTGAGCTTCTCACGGTAGGCCTCGACCGACTCCAGGGCGAAGCTCTCTTCATTGAGCATCGCGTCGACCGCATGGTGCACCGCTTCGTCCAGCTGGTTGGCGAAGGTTTCGCCGATCAACTGGTGGGCGATCAGGTTGGCCACCGTGGTGTCCAGCGGGATCAGCGGCTGGCCGAAATGGGTGATGTACAGGTCGTTGACCTCTTCCACCAGGCGATGGGCCAGATAGGCTTCGTCCAGCAGGCCGTCCAGGCCTTCGTGGCCGGCCATGATGGCGGGCGGCTGGAGGAAGAACTGCTCGGCGATCTTCAGCACTGGCTTGATCTGCGACTCGATGCCGGCTTCGCGCGCGACTTCGTTGGCGGCGTCCAGCAGGTCGGGAACCTGATCTATATAAGCGGCGACAAAACGGGTCATCACCCCCTGGGCGTCCACTTCGGGGAGCAGGATGGCGGGGTGCAGGTGCGGCAATTGGGTTTCCAGCTGACGGCGCAAATGCCCGGTGCTGGACTCATGTTGATGGGCTCGTTGGATCTGCTCGCGCAATGCGGCGGTGTTCATGAATACTCCAGGAAACAAGGGCAATTAATTAGGGAAGACATAAGTTAGCCTGCTCACGAAATCGCTTAAGACGTATTTCTCATAATTATTTCATGGTTAGTCGTCTGAGTTATATCGCTTCGCCATCATTCATCCCCTATCCCTTTCCAACCGTGGCCTATAAGGCCGCGGCAAACTGTTTCATTGGATTTACAGCACCGCGTTGCGAGGTCGAAGTCGCTGTCTATACTCGGGTCTGTATGAAGTTAGCTGATGACGCCCGACTGCATGTGCAGCGAAGGCTCGGCGGTTTAAGTTCGTAGTCTGGGCAGCCGATCCCTTGGCCGCAGGTGAAAGCCGGCGGGATAACAAGAACGATAAGGGGAACCCGCAATGATGCGACATCCACAAGTCTGGATGGGCCTCCTGTTGTGGTCGGTATTCAGCCAGGCGCATGGCGCCTGGACCGTGAATATGGCGCCTGGAGCGACTGATATAAGTCACGCGGTATTCGACCTGCACATGACCATCTTCTGGATCTGTGTGGTGATCGGCGTCATTGTCTTCGGCGCCATGTTCTGGTCGATGATCGTGCACCGCCGCTCCACCGGCCAGGTGGCCGCCAAGTTCCACGAAAGCACGACGGTGGAAATCCTCTGGACGGTGGTGCCGCTGCTGATCCTGGTGGCCATGGCCGTTCCCGCTACCGCGACCCTGATCAAGATGTACGACGCCAGTGAGCCGGATGTGGATATCCAGATCACCGGCTATCAGTGGAAGTGGCACTACAAATACCTGGGCCAGGACGTCGAGTTCTTCAGCAACCTGACCACCCCCGCCGAACAGATTCATAACCAGAGTGCCAAGGGCGAGCATTACCTGCTGGAAGTCGATCAGCCGCTGGTGCTGCCGATCGGCGCCAAGGTGCGCTTTCTGGTGACCTCCGCCGACGTCATCCATTCCTGGTGGGTCCCGGCCTTCGCGGTCAAGCGCGATGCGATCCCAGGTTTCGTCAACGAAGCCTGGACCCGGGTCGACAAGCCCGGCCTGTATCGCGGGCAGTGCGCCGAACTGTGCGGCAAGGACCACGGCTTCATGCCGATCGTGGTCGATGTGAAGACCCAGGCCGACTACGACACCTGGCTGGGCGAACGCAAGGCCGAAGCCCTCAAGCTCAAGGAGCTGACTAGCAAGGAATGGACCCTCGAAGAGCTGGTGGCCCGTGGCGACAAGGTCTACCACACCACCTGCGTGGCCTGTCACCAGGCCGAGGGCCAGGGCCTGCCGCCGATGTTCCCGGCGCTCAAGGGCTCGAAGATCGCCACCGGGCCGGTGGCGGATCACCTGAACATCGTCTTCCACGGCAAGCCCGGCACCGCCATGGCGGCCTTCGGCAAGCAGCTGTCGGAAGTCGACCTGGCAGCGGTAATCACCTACGAACGTAACGCCTGGGGCAACAACAAGGGCGACATGGTGACGCCCAAGGATGTCCTGGCTCTGAAACAGGCGGAAAGCAAATGACCCGGTCTATTGCGTGTTCCCGCAGCCGCTCGGGGCGTGTCGCCCTCGATCGTCCAGCCCAACCGTTTACAGGAGACAGGCCATGAACGCTGTGAGCGATGAGCACGGTCATGCAGTCGTTGGCGATCACGACCATACCCACGGCCCCGCCAAGGGCCTGATGCGCTGGGTGCTGACCACCAACCACAAGGACATCGGCACCCTGTACCTGTGGTTCGCCTTCTCCATGTTCCTGCTCGGCGGCTCGTTCGCCATGGTGATCCGCGCCGAGCTGTTCCAGCCCGGCCTGCAGATCGTGCAGCCGGAGTTCTTCAACCAGATGACCACCATGCACGGTCTGGTGATGGTCTTCGGCGCGGTGATGCCGGCCTTTGTCGGCCTGGCCAACTGGATGATCCCGCTGATGGTCGGCGCGCCGGACATGGCCCTGCCACGGATGAACAACTTCAGTTTCTGGTTGCTGCCAGCGGCATTCCTGCTGCTGGTCTCGACCCTGTTCATGCCCGGTGGCGGACCCAACTTCGGCTGGACCTTCTATGCTCCGCTGTCCACCACCTACGCGCCGGAAAGCGTGACCTTCTTCATCTTCGCCATCCACCTGATGGGTATCAGCTCGATCATGGGCGCGATCAACGTGATCGCCACCATCCTCAACCTGCGCGCCCCCGGCATGACCCTGATGAAGATGCCGCTGTTCGTCTGGACCTGGCTCATCACCGCGTTCCTGCTGATCGCGGTGATGCCGGTGCTGGCCGGCTGCGTGACCATGATGCTGATGGACATCCACTTCGGCACCAGCTTCTTCAGTGCCGCCGGCGGCGGTGATCCGGTGCTGTTCCAGCATGTGTTCTGGTTCTTCGGCCACCCCGAGGTATACATCATGATCCTGCCGGCCTTCGGCGCCGTCAGCGCGATCATTCCGGCCTTCTCGCGCAAGCCGCTGTTCGGCTACACCTCGATGGTCTACGCCACGGCGAGTATCGCCTTCCTGTCGTTCATCGTCTGGGCGCACCACATGTTCGTGGTCGGCATTCCGCTGGTGGGCGAGCTGTTCTTCATGTACGCCACGATGCTTATCGCGGTGCCGACCGGGGTCAAGGTCTTCAACTGGGTCAGCACCATGTGGCAGGGCTCGCTGACCTTCGAGACGCCGATGTTGTTCGCCGTGGCCTTCGTGATCCTGTTCACCATTGGCGGTTTCTCCGGGCTGATGCTGGCCATCGCCCCGGCGGACTTCCAGTACCAGGACACCTATTTCGTGGTCGCGCACTTCCACTATGTGCTGGTGCCGGGAGCGATCTTCGGCATCTTCGCCTCGGCCTATTACTGGCTGCCGAAGTGGACCGGGCACATGTACGACGAAACCCTGGGCAAGCTGCACTTCTGGCTGTCCTTCATCGGCATGAACATGGCGTTCTTCCCGATGCACTTCGTCGGCCTGGCGGGAATGCCGCGGCGGATCCCGGACTACAACCTGCAGTTCGCCGATTTCAACATGGTGTCGTCCATCGGCGCGTTCACCTTCGGCGCAACGCAGATCTTCTTCCTGTTCATCGTCATCAAGTGCATCCGTGGCGGCCAACCCGCGCCGGCCAAGCCTTGGGACGGTGCCGAAGGGCTGGAGTGGAGCGTGCCGTCGCCGGCGCCGTACCACACCTTCACCACGCCACCGGAAGTGAAATGAACAGCCTGCCGCGATGCTCGCTCGCCTCTGAAACAGCAGGAGGTTGCTGATGGCCGAGGTTTCGATGAAGAAGCTGGTCACCCGCCTGTTGCTGGTGGTGGCGGCGATGTTTGTCTTCGGTTTTGCCCTGGTGCCGATCTACGACGTGATGTGCAAGGCGCTGGGCATCAACGGCAAGACCGGCGGGCAGTATTCCGGCGAGCAGCAGGTGGATGTCTCGCGCCAGGTGCGGGTGCAGTTCCTGTCGACCAACGCGATCGACATGGTCTGGGATTTCTATCCCAAGGCCGACGACATCGTGGTTCATCCAGGCGCGGTGAACGAGATGATCTTCATCGCCCGCAATCCCAGCGGCCGCCCGATGAGCGCCCAGGCGATCCCGAGTATTTCGCCGAGCAGCGCCGCGATGTATTTCCACAAGACCGAATGCTTCTGTTTCACCCAGCAAGTGCTGCAGCCCGGTCAGCAGATCGAGATGCCGGTACGTTTCATCGTTGACCGCGACATGCCCAAGGATGTGAAGCACCTGACGCTGGCTTACACGCTGTTCGATATCACCGCGCGTCATCCACCGGTGGCCGTGAGCACCAACACCGGCGGCTAAGACGTTCAAGCGTGCCCGATAAGGAGAACAATAAATGGCAACTCATGAGCATTATTACGTTCCCGCCCAGAGCAAGTGGCCGATCATCGCCACCGTGGGCATGTTCGTTACCGTGTTCGGCCTGGCCACCTGGTTCAACGACCTCAAGGCCGCGCGCCCGGAATCCCATGGCCCGCTGATTTTCTTCGTCGGTAGCCTGCTGCTGGCCTACATGCTGTTCGGCTGGTTCGGCGCGGTGATCAAGGAAAGTCGCGCCGGCCTGTACAGCGCCCAGCTGGATCGCTCGTTCCGCTGGGGCATGAGCTGGTTCATCTTTTCCGAAGTGATGTTCTTCATCGCCTTCTTCGGCGCGCTGTTCTATGTGCGCCATATCGCCGGCCCGGCCCTGGGCGGCGAAGGCAGCAAGGGCATCGCGCACATGCTCTGGCCGAACTTCGAGTTTGTCTGGCCATTGCTCGAAAACCCCGACTCGAAGCTGTTCCCGCCGCCCAAGGAAGTCATCAGCCCCTGGGGCCTGCCGTTGCTCAACACCGTGCTGCTGGTGAGTTCCAGCGTCACCGTGACGATTGCCCACCACGCCCTGAAGAACGGCCATCGCGGCGCGCTGAAAATCTGGCTGGTGATCACCGTGCTGCTGGGCTGTGCCTTTCTCGGCTTCCAGGCCGAGGAATACCTGCACGCCTACCACGAACTGGGGCTGACCCTGGGCTCGGGCATCTACGGCGCCACCTTCTTCATGCTCACCGGCTTCCACGGCGCCCACGTGACCATCGGCACGCTGATCCTGTTCGTGATGCTGATGCGCATCATGAAGGGGCACTTCGACGCCGAGCATCAGTTCGGTTTCGAGGCGGCCAGTTGGTATTGGCACTTCGTCGATGTGGTGTGGATCGGCTTGTTTGTCTTCGTTTACGTGCTTTGAGCGCGGCGTTACCAGGGCGCGTGCGACACCAGCTGGCCGCTGAAGAAGCCCCAGGCGATCAAGCCGACGGTGAGCGCGGCCAGGCACACACGTACGGTCAGCGACCTGAGCAGGCGATGGGAGCTGCTGTCGTCCTTGACCAGAAAGAACAGGCCGCTGAACAGGCTGATGAGCGTGGCTATCAGCAACAGGACGATTGCCGCTTTAAGCATGGTGGGCTCCAGGGGAAACGCGATGCGCTTGAGTATAGCCAGTCGATCTCGCCACTTTCGGGCGCTGCCATGAACGGCTTTCGCCCGGGCGTGCTGCCGACCCTGGTGGTGCTGGCGTTGCTGCCGGTGCTGGTGACGCTCGGGTTCTGGCAACTGGGCCGGGGCGAACAGAAGCGCGAGCTGCTGGCCAGCTACGCCGAGCGGCGGGTGGCCGAGCCTTTGACCCTGGATGAGCTGCAGGCTGCCAACGATCCGGCTTTCCGCCGGGTGCAGTTACACGGCCGCTTCGATGCGGCCCACAGCCTGCTGCTGGATAACCGCATGCACGAAGGCAAGGTCGGGGTCGAGCTGCTGCAACCCTTTCTTGACCAGGCCAGCGGCCAATGGCTGTTGCTCAACCGTGGCTGGCTGCCCTGGCCGGACCGGCGCACGCCACCCGCATTCAATACCCCAGAACAGTCCCTGAGCCTCGACGCCTGGGTCTATGTCGCCCCCGGCGCGACCTTTCAACTGCATGCCGATCCGCTGAATGCCCAGTGGCCGCGGCTGGTGACGAGGGTCGATCCGGCCAGGCTCTGGAGCGAGCTGGGGCGCAGCGGTTTTGCCTATGAGCTGCGCCAGGAGGCTGGCCCGGGCGCCTACATGACCGAATGGCCGGTGGTGGCCATGGGGCCGGAAAAACATCTGGGCTACGCCGTGCAGTGGTTCGCCATGGCGCTGGCCCTGTGCGCTTTGTACCTCTATCTCGGATGGCATAACGCAAGGGAGAAACACCATGGGAGCGGCCATGAATCCACCCAACATTACTGAGGCCCAGGCGCCGCACAACCGGCGCCGCGGACGCTGGCAGCTGCTGCTGATCGTGGCCATGGTGATCGGCCCGATGATCCTCGCCACCGGCATGTACAAGTTGCAGTTCTGGGTGCCGGAAAGTCGCAGCTACCACGGCGAGCTGATCGGTAACGGCCAGAGCCGCGCCGACATCGGGGTCCAGGCCGACGAGAAACGCTGGCAGATCCTGGTCACGGCACCCAAGGACTGCGCCGAGGATTGCCAGCAACTGGTGTACCTGGCGCGGCAGATCCAGATCTCCCTGGGCCGCGATGCCTCCCGGGCCAGCCACGCCCTGGCCGCCGCCCAGCCGCTGGACGCCGACTACCAGGCCAAGCTGCAGCGCGAGTACCCGCAACTGCAACGCTACCCACTGGACCTGCCGACCTTCACCAAGGGCGCCAACGACCAGGGTGCGCCGCTGCTGTGGATAGTCGACCCGCACGGCAACCTGGTCCTGCGCTACGACGCCCGGGTCAAGGGCAAGGACCTGCTCAACGACCTGCGCCATCTGCTGAAACTGTCGAACATCGGATAAGGGCATCGTCATGGCCAAACCTGGATTTCGCCTCGCCTTGTTTGCCACCTTGCTGGCGCTGATCGTGGTACTGCTCGGCGCCTACACCCGGCTGACCCACGCCGGCCTCGGCTGCCCGGACTGGCCGGGTTGCTACGGCTTCATCAGCGTGCCGAAAAGCGAAGCCCAGCTGGCCCATGCCGAGCTGCATTTTCCCGACACCCCGGTGGAAGCCCACAAGGGCTGGAACGAGATGATCCACCGCTATTTCGCCGGCACCCTGGGCCTGTTGATCGTGCTGCTGGCGGCACGTTCCTGGACCCATCGGTATCATCCCGGACAACCGCTGAAACTGCCGCTGTTCCTGCTGTCGGTGGTGTTCGCCCAGGCCTTGTTCGGCATGTGGACGGTGACCCTCAAGCTGTGGCCGCAGGTGGTCACCGCGCACCTGCTGGGCGGCTTCGCTACCCTGAGCCTGCTGTTTTTGCTGACGCTGCGCCTGTCCGGGGTGCTGCCGGCGCTGATCGTGCCGCGCCGCCTGCAATACTGGGCCACGGCCGGGCTGGTGCTGGTGATCGGGCAGATCGCCCTGGGCGGTTGGGTCAGCTCCAACTATGCGGCGATGGCCTGCATCGACCTGCCGACCTGCCACGGCCAGTGGTGGCCGGCGGCGGATTTCGCCAACGGCTTTCACCTGACCCAACACATCGGGCCCAACTACCTGGGTGGGCAGCTCGACAGTGACGCCCGCACCGCCATCCACCTGACCCATCGCATCGGCGCGTTGCTGGTGACCCTGGTGTTGCTCGGTCTGGCCTGGCAACTCAAGCACGTGGGCATGACCCGCCTCGCCGGGCTGGTGCTGGTGGCGCTGGCGGCGCAGATCGGCCTCGGCATCAGCAACGTGCTGTTCCACCTGCCACTGCCAGTGGCCGTGGCGCATAACGCGGGCGGCGCTGCGCTGCTGCTGACCCTGGTGCTGGTCAACTATCACGCCCGCACCAGCCTGGTCCGCGCCCGCTCGCACCTGCCGCTGGGCTGGCGCCTGAGCCCGCGTAAACATGCCGCCGGGCCCATAACCATAAAAGGAGAGATGCCATGGCGACTCTGATCGGCGAGCGTCACCGCCAGGCGATCTGGCGTGACTACCTGGAGCTGACCAAGCCCAAGGTGGTGGTGCTGATGCTCATTACCTCGCTGGTGGGCATGTTCCTCGCCACCCGCGCCGGGGTGCCGTGGACGGTGCTGGTGTTCGGCAACCTGGGCATCGCCCTGTGCGCCGGCGCGGCGGCAGCGGTGAACCATGTGGTGGACCGGCGAATCGATGCGGTCATGGCGCGCACCCACAAACGGCCGCTGGCCGAAGGCCGGGTATCGCCGCCGGCGGCGCTGGGTTTCGCCCTGCTGCTGGCCATCGCCGGGCAAGCCTTGCTGCTGACGTTCACCAATCCGCTGACCGCCTGGCTGACCCTGGCGTCGCTGCTCGGTTATGCGGTGATCTACACCGGCTTCCTCAAGCGGGCGACCCCGCAGAACATCGTGATCGGCGGTTTGGCCGGGGCCGCGCCACCGCTGTTGGGCTGGGTCGCGGCCACCGGCCATGTGACGGCCGAACCGCTGTTGCTGGTGCTGATCATCTTCGCCTGGACCCCGCCGCACTTCTGGGCCCTGGCCATTCACCGCAAGGAGGAGTACGCCAAGGCCGACATCCCGATGCTGCCGGTGACCCACGGCGAGCACTACACCAAGGTGCATATCCTGCTCTACACCTTCGCCCTGCTGGCGGTCAGCCTGCTGCCCTATGCGATCCACATGAGCGGCATGCTCTACCTGATTTGTGCCCTGGGCCTGGGCGCGCGCTTTCTGCAATGGGCCTGGGTGCTGTACCGTGGCAGTCGGCCGCACGCGGCGATCAACACCTTCAAGTACTCTATTTATTACTTGTTCCTGTTGTTTATCGCGCTGCTCGTAGACCACTACCTATTGTTGAACCTATGACTCGAACTCAGAAAACCGTCTTTATTCTCGTGGCGCTGGTGGCCCTGGTGCTGGGGCTCACCGTCAACAAAGTGCTGACCGGCAAGAACCAGGGGGACCCGACCGCGTTGATCGACGCCGGGATCATCCTGCTGCCCCAGAGCCGCAACCTGCCGGATGTGAAGATGACCGACCAGGAAGGCCAGCCGGTGGTGCTCAATGAGCTCAAGGGCAAGTGGAGCCTGCTGTTCTTCGGCTACACCTTCTGCCCGGACATCTGCCCGACCACCCTCGCCCAGCTGCGCCAGATCAAGAGCGAGCTGCCCAAGGAGGCGGTGGACAACCTGCAGGTGGTGCTGGTCAGCGTCGACCCGAACCGCGATACGCCGCAGCAGCTGAAACAGTACCTGGGCTACTTCGACAAGGACTTCAAGGGCCTGACCGCGACCTCGGTGGCGGACGTGCAGAAGCTCGCCAATGCGGTGAGCATCCCCTTCATTCCGGCGGACACCAGCAAGCCCAACTACACCGTCGACCACAGCGGCAACCTGGCGGTGATCGGCCCGGACGGCACCCAGCGTGGCTTCATCCGCGCGCCGCTGAACAACCAGAAACTGGTGGCCCAGCTGCCGGTGATGTTGCAGCGCAAGTAATTCAAGGGGACCGCGTTATCGTTCATCGCGGGCAAGTCGGATCGCCGCCCGCTCGCTCCTACCAGGCTTCTGTAGGAGCACAGCTTGCGTGCGATGGGAGCACCGCGGTATCTCGTAAAACGAACAAGGGCGCCAATAGGCGCCCTTGTAGTGTCTCGGACCGGTATCAGAACGCCGGCAGAACGGCACCTTTGTACTTCTTGAGAATGAATTGCTTCACTTCCGGGCTGTGCAGGGCGGCAACCAGCTTCTTCATGGCGTCCGAATCCTTGTCGTCAGGACGGGCCACCAGGATGTTCACGTAAGGCGAGTCCTTGCCTTCGATCACCAGGGCGTCCTTGGACGGGTCCAGCTTGGCTTCCAGGGCGTAGTTGGTGTTGATCAGCGCCAGGTCGACCTGGGTCAGCACGCGCGGGATGGTCGCGGCTTCCAGCTCACGGAATTTCAGGTCCTTGCTGTTCTCGGTGATGTCTTTGACCGTGGACAGGATGTTGTTGGAGCCCTTGAGCTTGATCAGGCCGGCCTTGGCCAGCAGCAGCAAGGCACGGCCGCCGTTGGTGGCGTCGTTGGGGATCACCACGTTGGCGCCGCCTGGCAGTTCTTCGAGCTTCTTGAACTTGTTGGAGTAGGCGCCCAGCGGCTCCAGGTGCACGCCGGCGACGCTCACCAGGTGGGTGCCCTTGGCCTTGTTGAACTCATCCAGGTACGGCTGGTGCTGGAAGAAGTTGGCGTCCAGGCGCTTTTCGGCGACCTGCACGTTCGGCTGGATGTAGTCGGTGAAGACCTTGATCTTCAGGTCCACGCCTTCCTTGGCCAGCGCCGGCTTCACGAATTCGAGGATCTCGGCGTGAGGCACCGGAGTGGCGGCCACGGTCAGGGTGTCAGCGGCGTGCGCGGAGAACGCGGCAACGGCGGCGAAAGCGACGAGTAGTTTTTTCATCCAGCTAGCTCCTTGTGAGGCGCCCGGTGCCGGACGCCTGCCGGCCAGGGCCGACTTATTTTCGGGAAAAGTGCACCACCAGCTTGTCGCCGACGGTTTGCAGAACTTGAACCAGCACCAGCAACAGCACCACGGTGACCACCATCACATCGGTCTGGAAGCGCTGGTAACCGAAGCGGATCGCCAGGTCGCCGAGACCGCCCGCGCCTACCACGCCCGCCATGGCGGTGTAGGAAACAAGGGTAATCGCTGTCACGGTAATTGCCGCGAAAATACCCGGACGGGCTTCTGGCAGCAAAGCGTTGGTGATGATCTGCCGGGTGGTCGCGCCCATCGATTGGGTGGCTTCGATGATGCCGCGGTCCACTTCGCGCAGGGCGGTTTCCACCAGGCGAGCGAAGAACGGCGTGGCGCCAACCACCAGGGGCGGAATCGCGCCGGCGACACCCAGCGAGGTGCCGGTGATCAGCACGGTGAACGGAATCATCACGATCAGCAGGATGATGAACGGCAGCGAGCGCAGGATGTTCACCAGCAGCGACAGCAGGGCGTAGAGGCTCTTCTGCTCCAGCAACTGGCGTGGGCTGCAGAGGAACAGCAGCACGCCCAGGGGCAGGCCCAGCAGCACGGTGAACAGCAGCGAGCCACCGAGCATCAGCAGGGTGTCGCCGGTGGCCAGCCAGATTTCGTACCAGTCGATATTGGCGAAGAAACTTGTCAGCAGTTCCATTAGCGCAGCACCTCCATGTGGACATCCGCCGCGGTGAAGTGGGCGAAGGCCGCCTCCATGTCACCGCCGGTGATGGCCAGGGTCAGTTGCCCGTAAGGGACGTCTTTGATGCGGTCGATGCGGCCGGCGAGGATGCTGTAGTCCACCCCGGTTTCGCGGGCCACGGTGCCCAGCAGCGGCGCGTAGGTAGCATCGCCCTGGAAGGTCAGGCGCACGATGCGGCCCGGCACGTGGGCAAAGTCGTCGCGCTGTTCGCTTTCGTCGATCTGTTCGTCTTCCTGGACGAAACGCTTGGTGGTCGGGTGCTTGGGATGCAGGAACACCTCAGCCACCGAACCCTGCTCGACGATCACTCCGGCATCCATCACCGCCACCTGGTCGCAGACACGACGGATCACGTCCATCTCATGGGTGATCAGCACGATGGTCAGCTTCAGTTCGCGGTTGATCTCGGCCAGCAGTTGCAGGACCGACGCGGTGGTCTGCGGGTCCAGGGCGCTGGTGGCTTCGTCGCACAGCAGGATCTTCGGTTTGGTCGCCAGGGCGCGGGCGATGCCGACGCGCTGCTTCTGCCCGCCGGACAGCTGGGCTGGGTACTTCTTGGCGTGATCGGACAGACCGACGCGGGCTAGCAGCTCGGCGACGCGCTGGTCGATCGCGCTGCGCGACAGCTCGCCGGCCAGGGTCAGCGGCAGCGCGACGTTGTCGGCCACGGTCTTGGAAGCCAGCAGGTTGAAGTGCTGGAAGATCATCCCGACCTGCTGGCGGAAGCGGCGCAGGCCGTTGGCGTCCAGGGCGGTGACTTCTTCGTCGTCGACGACGATCTTGCCGCCGCTGGGGTTTTCCAGGCGGTTGATCAGGCGCAGCAGGGTACTTTTGCCCGCGCCGGAATGGCCGATCAGGCCAAATACCTGGCCATTCTCGACCTTCAGAGTGGTCGGATGCAGGGCGGGAATATCCTTACCGGCGACCCGGTAGGTTTTATGGACGTTTTGAAACTCGATCACGTAGCGAACCTTGTGGGGCGCGTTAGAAAAGGATCAGCGGTTAGCCGGGCGCGCATTTTAGCCTGTCCGTATAGAGGTTCTTAGCATTTATTTTGTATTCATCCTTCGATTTGGCAATAACGCGATCAAAGGTCATGGCACCGGCTCTGGGGGCGGGAGCCCAAGGCGATTGTGGCGAGATGTTTGTGTAGGAGCACAGCTTGCGTGCGATGGGGGCGCCACGGTTATCTGTAGTACCGCGTTATCCTTCATCGCGGGCAAGTCGGATCGCCGCCCGCTCGCTCCTACAGAAGCGGGCTTGCTTGCGACTGGCGTTATTGGGGCTTGCGCGGGCTCAACACCATCTGTGCCGGGACGTGGCGCAGGATCTGCCGTTCGATGTTCAGGTCGTAGTCGGCATCGAGCTTCTTCACCCGCTTGCTCAGCAGGGTCTTCAGCCAGGGGTAATCCTCGGTGCGTGGCGCCTGGATGCTCACGTCGCACTGGTAATTCACTACATCGGCGGCGATCCCATCGAGTTGTCGACGCAATTGCTTGATATCGCTGAGGTTCAGCGCAATGGTGGTGCTCTCGGCGGCCGGGTCGATCAGCTTGGCTGGCGGCCGGGCTTCAGCGGCCTTGAGCGCGGCTTCGGCTTTTTCCAGCTCGGCTTTACGGGCCTGGGTGATGGCGCCATCGACGCCACCGGTCAGGGCCGGAGCCTTGGGCATCAGCGCGCGGGCGCGGCTCAGGGCCGTGGCGGCGGCGTTGACATCACCCTTTTGCAGCACGATCTGGCTGCGCTGCAGGTAGGCTTCGGCCAGCTGGCGCTGGTATTGCTCGAGCTGCGGGTCGTTGGGCGACTGGGCCTGCAAGGCACTCAGCTGGTCTTCGGCGGTGGCCAGCTCGCTGCTGGCGATGTTTTGTTGCAGCTGTGCGATGGCCGTGGCGCGGGCGTCGGGCACTTCAGCCGGCGGCGTGCTCTGGCAGGCGCCCAGCAGCAGGGAAAATGCGACAAGGAGCAGATAACGGGAGGCGAACGGCTTCATTCCTGCGACTCTCTAATTGCGCAAAAAGCGAGCAAGTCTACACCCCTCGACGGGGCAGGACAAAACTCAGCAGAAACAATGCGGCCGCCGTAACCACAATCGACGGCCCCGCGGGGGTGTCCTTGAACCAGGACAACGCCAACCCGCCACAGACCGCGAGTATGCCCAGCAGGCTTGCGCCCAGCGCCATCTGCTCCGGGGAGCGGGCGTGACGTTGAGCCGCAGCCGCGGGGATGATCAGCAGCGAAGTGATCAGCAGCACCCCGACGATTTTCATCGCCACTGCGATCACCACCGCGATCAACAGCATCAGCGCCAGGCGCAACGACGCCACCGGCAAGCCTTCGACCCTGGCCAGCTCCTCGTGCACGGTGATCGCCAGCAACGGTCGCCACAGGGCCACCAACAGCAGCAGGACCGCGGCGCTGCCGCCGAGAATCCACGCCAGGTCGCCGGGGCTGATCGCCAGCAGATCGCCGAACAGATAGGCCATCAGGTCGATCCGCACGTCATGCATGAAGCTTAGTACCACCAGCCCGAGGGAGAGCGTACTGGGGGCGAGAATCCCCAGCAGCGTGTCGGAAGCCAGTGGCTGGCGCTGTTGCAGGGTGACCAGCAGCACCGCCAGCAGCAGGCAGCCGACGGTCACCGCCACCGCCGGGCTGACATCCAGCAGAAAGCCCAGGGCCACGCCAAGCAAGGCGGCATGGGACAGGGTGTCGCCGAAATAGGCCATGCGCCGCCAGACCACGAACGATCCCAGGGGACCTGCCACCAGCGCCAGCGCCAGACCTGCGAGCAGGGCGTAGAACAGAAAATCAGCCATGCTTGCAGCTATCTCCGTGAACATGAACGTGGCCGGCCGCGGCCCCGGTGACTACCGAGCCGTGCAGGTCGTGGGCGTGGTCGTGATGGTGGTGGTAGATCGCCAGGCTCGGCGCGTTCTGGCCGAACAGCTCGACGAAGGCCGGGTCGCCGCTGACCTGTTCCGGGTGACCGGAGCAGCACACGTGGCGATTGAGGCAGACCACCTGGTCGGTGGTGCTCATCACCAGGTGCAGGTCGTGGGAAACCATCAGCACGCCGCAGCCGTGGCGGTCGCGCAAACGGGTGATCAGGCTGTACAGCTCGGCCTGGCCGGCGACGTCGACGCCTTGTACCGGTTCGTCGAGTACCAGCAGTTCCGGCTCGCGCAGCAGGGCGCGGGCCAGCAGCACACGCTGCATCTCGCCGCCGGAAATGCTCTGCACCGGGCTGTCGATCACCTGTTCGGCGCCGACTTCGTTCAGCGCGGCCAGGGCTGTCGCGCGGTCCACGCCGGGCACCAGGCGCAGGAAGCGCAGCACCGACAGCGGCAATGTCGGATCGACGTGCAGCTTCTGCGGCATATAGCCGACCCGCAGCTTCGGCTTGCGCCAGACGCTGCCGCTGTCGGGCTTGAGCAGGCCGAGCACGGCGCGCACCAGGGTGGTCTTGCCGGCGCCGTTGGGGCCGATCAGGGTGACGATCTGCCCTGGCTCGACACTGAGCTGGATATTGTCCAGCACGGTCTGCCCGGCAAAGGTCACCGCGACCTGATCGAGGCGGATCAAGGCATTGCTCATCAAGCCCCCTGGCAACCCGAGCAGAGGCCGACCACTTCGACGGTCTGGCCTTCGACGACGAAACCGACATCACGGGCGCTGCTGATGATCGCGTCGCTGATGGATTTCTGTTCAAGCTCGATGGCTGCGTGGCACACGCGGCAGATCAGGAACTGACCCTGGTGCGCGTGTTCCGGGTGGTTGCAGCCGACGAAGGCGTTGAGCGAGGCGATGCGGTGCACCAGGCCGTTTTCCAGGAGGAAATCCAGTGCGCGGTACACGGTTGGCGGCGCGGCGCGGCGACCGTCCTGTTCGCTGAGCACGGCGAGGATGTCGTAGGCACCCAGCGGCTTGTGGCTTTGCCAGACCAGCTCCAGCACCCGCCGACGCAGGGCGGTCAGGCGCAGGCCTTGGCGCGCACACAGGGCATCGGCCTCGGACAATGCGCTGTGCACGCAGTGAGAGTGGTCGTGGGGGCGACTGGCGAGAGGGGTTTTAGGCATGAGCGGCGACGATAATTGTGAGAGACGTTATTATGTTACCCGTTCTCGCCTCTTCGAGTGGTCATCGTGTCCCGACTTTTTGCCCTTTTTGTCGCTTTTACCGCCAGTTTGTTCGTGATCAGCTCGGCCCAGGCCGAAGTCCGGGTCCTGACCAGCATCAAACCCCTGCAATTGATCGCCGCCGCCGTCCAGGATGGCATCGCTGTGCCCGAGGTTCTGCTGCCGCCGGGCGCCTCGCCGCACAACTATGCGCTGCGTCCTTCCGACGTGCGCAAGGTGCAGTCGGTGGAGTTGCTGTACTGGATCGGTCCGGACATGGAGAGCTTCCTGCCGCGGGTACTCAAGGGCCGCACGCTGCCATCGCTGGCGGTGCAGGACTTGCCTGGCCTGAAACTCCGTCATTTCGCCGAAGATAACCACTCGCACGCCGAAGAAGCCGACGAGCATGACCACGATCACCGTCCGGGCAGCCTCGATGCGCACCTGTGGCTGTCGCCGGTCAACGCGCGGGTTATCGCCGACCGCATGGCGGCCGACCTGAGTGCCGCGGACCCGGCCAACGCCGCACGTTACCAGAGCAACGCCAAGGCTTTCGACGCACGCCTGGATGCCCTGGATGCCCGTTTGAAAGCCCGCCTGGCCCCAATCGCCGGCAAGCCTTATTTCGTCTTCCACGAAGCCTTCGATTACTTCGAAGATGCTTATGGCCTCAAGCACGCAGGCGTGTTCAGCGTCGCGGCCGAAGTGCAGCCGGGCGCGCAGCACGTAGCGGCGATGCGCACGCGCTTGCAGGAAGTCGGCAAGACCTGTGTGTTCAGCGAGCCACCATTGCGCCCGCGCCTGGCCGAAACCCTGGTGGCGGGCTTGCCGGTGAAGCTGGCGGAACTCGATGCATTGGGCGGTTACACCCCGGCTACCGCGCAGGGTTACGAGCAGGTGCTGGAGAAACTGGGCAACGATCTGGCGGGCTGCCTGGAATCGTTGTAACGGCTGCTGACGCTATCGCGGGCAAGCCTCGCTCCTACAAGGGATCGTAGGGGCGGGCTTGCCCGCGATGCGTTCAGATGGCGAACGGTAATGGCGCGCTGACCTGCTGGCGCTGGGCCAGGCGCAGCTGGAACTCCATCGGGTCGTGAATCAGCACGTCTTGCCCGGCGAAGGACTCGGCGGCGATCAGGCGTGACAGCCAGAAGCGCACGCAGGCCACCCGCAGCATGGTTGGCCACAGCTCGGCTTCGGTGGCGGTGAACGGGCGCAGGGTCGCGTAGGCGCCCAGCAGGGCCCGGGCCCGCGGACCGTCGAGCAGGCCGTCGGCGTCGGAGCACCAGTCGTTCAGGGCAATCGCCACGTCGTACAGCATCGGCCCGGAGCAGGCGTTGTAGAAGTCGATCAGCCCGGTCAGGTGCGTGCCTTCGAACATTGCGTTGTCGCGGAACAGGTCGGCGTGGATATTGGCCCGCGGCAGCGCGAGGATCCTGGTCTTCTGCTCGGCGATTTCATCCAGCGCCCGCTGCAGCAGGTCCCGCGCCTGCGGGTCGAGATGGGAGAGCATCTGCGCGCCTTCTTCCTGCATCCAGTCCAGGCCACGATCGGTCTTGCGCTTGATCATGTTGTCCTTGGTCGCCAAGTGCAGATGGCCCAGCAACTCGCCGACCTGCGCGCAATGCTGGGCATTGGCTTGCTTGATGTGCTTGCCGGCCAGGCGCGGCTGCAGCAGCGCCGGCTTGCCGGCCAGTTCGCGCAGGGCCACGCCGTCGGTGGTGCGCAGGGCGTAAGGCACCGGCAGGTTGGCGTCGTGCAGCACGTCCAGCAGTTCGATGAAGAACGGCATTTCCTGGACCGGGCCGCGCTCGACCAGGGTCAGGACGAACTCGCCCTGTTCCAGGCTGATGAAGAAGTTGGTGTTTTCGCTACCAGCGGCAATCCCCTGGAAGTCAAGCAGGCGGCCGAGCCCGTAAGGGGCGAGAAAGGTTTCCAGCTCGGGCCGAGCCAGGGGAGTAAACACAGACATGGTTAAAAACTGCCAGTACGGGCGCTGCTGTCGAGCCAGCGCCGGTTGAAGTTAGGAGCGGCTTACCACTCGAAAATTTTCCACGCCGGAATCAGCATATCCGGCTGGTCCGAACGAATGAAGTTGCCATCGGAACCGTCGGCGCGCACCAGAAAGTAGGGTTTGCCGCCCTTCGGTGTGACCTTGATGGCGTACAGGAAACCGTTCTGGCGGTATTCCTGGATGGTCTTGTCGCCTTCCGTGCGAATGGTTACTTCCGGATCCGCCGATGGCGCATCCTCCGCGGCAATCACGGCCATCGGCGCGATTGCAATCAGGCTGGCCAGCAGCAAGCGATTTAGTGTGCGCATGATAACCTTGTCCCTTTGTCGTCAACGGTCCCGCTATTCTAGCGCCGGACCCGCCGAAAAGGTTGATCCTGCTCATGAGCCAAGCCCCCCTCGTCCTGGTGGACGGTTCGTCCTACCTGTACCGCGCCTTCCACGCGCTGCCACCTTTGACCACTTCCAAAGGCATGCCGACCGGTGCGGTCAAGGGCGTGCTGAACATGCTCAAGAGTCTGCGCAAGCAGTACCCGGACAGCCCGTTCGCCGTGGTGTTCGACGCCAAGGGCGGGACTTTCCGCGATGACATGTACGCCGAGTACAAGGCCAATCGCCCGAGCATGCCCGACGACATGCGGGTGCAGATCGAGCCGCTGCACGCCAGCGTGATCGCCCTGGGCTTTCCGCTGCTGTGCGTCGAGGGCGTCGAGGCGGACGACGTGATCGGCACCCTGGCCCGCAGCAGCGCGGCGGCCGACCGGCCGGTGGTGATCTCCACCGGCGACAAGGACATGGCGCAGCTGGTGGACGGGCACATTACTCTGGTCAACACCATGTCCGGTAGCAGCATGGACGTGGAGGGCGTGAAGGAGAAATTCGGCGTCGCTCCCGAGCAGATCATCGATTACCTGGCGCTGATGGGCGACTCCTCCGACAACATCCCGGGTGTGCCGGGCATTGGCCCGAAGACCGCTTCCGGCTTGTTGGTGGGGGTCAACGGTGGCCTGAACGAGCTGTACGCACAGCTCGATATCGTCCCGAGCCTGCCGATTCGTGGGGCCAAGACCCTGCCGGCCAAGCTCGAAGAGCACAAGGAAATGGCTTTCCTCTCCTATCAGCTGGCGACCATCAAGGTCGATGTGCCGCTGGATGTCGGCCTGGATGACCTGCACCTGGGCGAGCCAGACCGTGACAAGCTGGTCGAGCTGTACAGCCTGCTGGAGTTCAAGAGCTGGCTCGACGAGCTGCAGCGCGATGCCAAGCGCCTGGAACTGAGTGCTGCTGCAGCGCCCGAGCCGGTGGCCGACCTGTTGACCCAGGCCGAGGCCGAGATCGAAGCACCGGTGGCCGTTGAAGCGCAGTACGAAACCATCCTCGATCAGACGCGTTTCGATGTCTGGCTGGAGAAACTGAAGAACGCCAAGCTGTTCGCTTTCGACACCGAAACCACCGGCATCGACGCCCAGCAGGCGCAGCTCGTGGGGCTGTCCTTCGCCGTGCAGGCCAACGAAGCGGCTTATATCCCGCTGACCCACTCTTACATCGGCGCGCCGGAGCAGCTGGACCGCGACACTGTCCTGCGGGCCTTGAAGCCGATTCTCGAAGACCCGAACAAACTCAAGGTCGGCCAGCACGCCAAGTTCGACATGAACATCCTGGCCAACTGCGCCATCGGTGGCGATCAAGCCAGCGGCATCACGGTGCGCGGGGTTGCCTTCGACACCATGCTCGAATCCTACGTACTCAACTCCACAGCCACCCGGCACGACATGGACAGCCTGGCGGAGAAATACCTGGGCTACACCACCGTGAGCTTCCAGGACATCGCCGGCAAGGGCGCCAAGCAGCTGACGTTCGACCAGATCGCCCTCGAGCAGGCCGGGCCTTATGCCGCCGAGGACGCCGATGTGACCTTGCGTCTGCATCAGGCCCTGCATGAAAAGCTGGCCGCGATCCCGAGCCTGGCCAGCGTACTCAGCGATATCGAAATGCCTGTGGTGCCGGTACTGGCGCGCATCGAGCGCCAAGGGGCGCTGGTGGATGCCGAGCTGCTGGGTGTGCAGAGCATCGAACTGGGCGACAAGATGGTGGCGCTGGAACGGGAAGCCTTCGAGATTGCCGGCGAAGAATTCAACCTCGGCTCGCCCAAGCAACTGGGGGTGATCCTCTACGACAAGCTCGGCCTGCCGGTGCTGAAGAAGACCGCCAAAGGCCAGCCGTCGACCGCTGAAGAGGTGTTGGCCAAACTGGCCGAGGACGACTACCCGCTGCCCAAGGTGCTGATGCAGTACCGCTCCATGAGCAAGCTCAAGAGCACTTACACCGACCGCCTGCCGGAGCAGATCAACCCGCGGACCGGGCGGATCCACACCTCCTATCATCAGGCGGTAGCATCCACCGGGCGCTTGTCTTCCAGCGATCCGAACCTGCAGAACATCCCGGTGCGTACCGCCGAAGGCCGGCGCATCCGCCAGGCCTTTATCGCTCCGCCTGGCTACAAGCTGCTGGCGGCGGACTATTCGCAGATCGAGCTGCGGATCATGGCGCACCTGTCCCGCGACGAAGGCTTGATGAATGCCTTCCGCAATAACCTCGATGTGCACACGGCCACCGCGGCCGAAGTGTTCAAGGTCGAGCTCAAGGACGTCAGTTCCGACCAGCGCCGCAGCGCCAAGGCGATCAACTTCGGCCTGATCTACGGCATGGGCGCGCAGAAGCTCGGCAAGGACATCGGCGTCGATACCAAGACCGCCAAGGCCTATATCGACACCTACTTCGCCCGCTACCCCGGGGTGCGTGAATACATGGACCGCACCCGTGCCCAGGCCGCGGACCAGGGTTATGTGGAAACCCTGTTCGGGCGTCGCCTGTACCTGCCGGAGATCAACTCCAACAAGCCGCAGGAACGCGCCGGCGCCGAACGTACGGCGATCAACGCGCCGATGCAGGGCACGGCGGCCGATATCATCAAGAAAGCCATGGTGGCGGTGGACAACTGGCTGACGGCCTCAGGCCTGGATGCCAAAGTCATCCTGCAGGTGCACGACGAACTGGTGCTGGAAGTGCGCGAAGACCTGGTCGCTCAGGTGAGCGAGGAGATTCGCGGCTACATGAGCAAGGCCGCGACCCTGGATGTGCCGCTGCTGGTCGAAGTCGGGGTGGGCAGCAACTGGGACGAGGCTCACTGAGGCGAGATGGCAGTTACTTTCGCCGCGGCATAGTGCCGCGGCAAAGGCTGGCGAAGAGCTATTAGTGCGGAAAATTTCATCCACTATTACCAATAGTTTTTGAAAGCTCCCGGAACTTAATCGGCGAAAGCCCACTCAGAGTATCTGAATGGCTGGTGAAGCCCTTCGATGCTCCTATGTTGTGTTAAGTGTTGGCAGATATCTGGACCCCGCCCTAGCGGTCCGGAACTTGGACCCCGAACTTCCCCTCCCCATACGAAGTCCGGGGTTTTTTTTGCCCCAAAACTGCCTGTGGCGCGATCATGCTGCGTTAAAAAACAGGCGGAAAATGCTCATTTAGGCCCCTAAACTCCGCTTTTCCGCCTGTTTTTTGCCTTGCCTGATCACTCCACAGACAGTTTTATCTATGTCTTTCAGGCTTCGATTTCGGCGCCTTTGTCCGCCAGTTCCATCCAGCCCGCCAGTACAGTGTAGGCCTCTTCCAGGCCCATGCGTTTTGGCGCCGAGAACAGCTGGATGCTGACGTTGTCGCCCCAGCCTTTACGGATTTGCGACTGCACCTTGAGCAGGGTGTTCTTGGCCGCGCCGTAGGTCAGTTTGTCGGCCTTGGTCAGCAGGATGTGCATCGGCATGCCGCTGGCGACGGCCCAGTCGAGCATCAGCAGGTCGAAGTCGGTCATTGGATGGCGGATGTCCATCATCAGAATCAACCCTTTCAGACTCTCGCGGCTGCCCAGGTAGGCTTCCAGGTGACGCTGCCAGTGTTGCTTGAGCGGGATCGGCACTTTCGCATAACCGTAACCCGGCAGGTCGACCAGACGGCGATCGTCGTCTAGCTTGAAGAAGTTCAACAGCTGCGTGCGGCCCGGAGTTTTCGAGGTGCGTGCCAGGCTGGCATGGGTCAGGGTATTCAGGGCGCTGGATTTGCCGGCGTTGGAACGCCCGGCGAAGGCCACTTCGAAGCCTTCGTCGTCGGGGCATTGATCGACTTTGGCGGCGCTGAGCATGAAAGTGGACTGTTGGCACAGACCAAGAATGGGATTTTTGAGTTGCATGGGATTTCCGATAGGGGCGGTGCCGAGAATGGACGCGGCGAGCGGTGTCGTTTCCGTTTCAGTAGCGCCAGTATATAATGCCGCAGATTTTGTGTGCGCTTTGTCCCAGCGTAGGATGAAGTTCACGAGAGCGATAGACCTTGATTGCGCATTAGAACGCAGCACGCTCTCAACCCTGAAAAGGTCGTTTTATGACGAAATGGCTGCTGGCTGCCGGCGTCCTGATACCGCTTTACAGCGCTCAGGCTACACAGGATCCGGAAGCTGTGTACAACCGTGTTTGTGGGGCTTGTCATTCCGGCCAACTACCAACGGCTCCCCGCAAGGGGGACCAGGGAGCTTGGGCGCCGAGGCTGGCGCAAGGTATGGAGACGCTGGTGCAACACGTGACCCAGGGTTTCAAGGCGATGCCGCCGCGTGGTTTGTGCATGGACTGCAGTGCCGAGGATTACCGAGCCATCATCCTTTGGATGAGCGAGTGATCCCGGTCCATAACTCTTAACCCTTAGCCGTAGTTGGATTAGCTGATGAACAAATTACTCGTGAGTCTGCTGTTGACCTTGGGCATCACAGGTGTCGCCCATGCTGCAGGCGACGCTGCTGCCGGTCAGGCGAAAGCCGCTGTATGTGGTGCTTGCCATGGTCCGGATGGGAACAGCATGGCGCCTAACTTTCCAAAGCTGGCGGGTCAGGGTGAGCGTTACCTGAACAAGCAGTTGCACGACATCAAGTCCGGCAAGCGCCAGGTGTTGGAAATGACCGGCATGCTGACCAACCTGAGCGATCAGGACCTGGCCGACCTCTCCGCCTACTTCGCCAGCCAGAAAGGCAGCGTCGGCGCAGCGGACCCGAAAGTCGTGGCTCGCGGTGAAGAATTGTTCCGTGGCGGCAAGCTGGATCAAGGCATGCCTTCCTGCACCGGTTGCCACTCGCCAAATGGCACGGGTAACGCCGCTGCCGGCTTTCCGCACCTGGGTGGCCAGCACGCTCAGTACGTAGCCAAGCAGTTGACCGACTTCCGTGAAGGCAACCGCACCAACGACGGCGACACCATGATCATGCGCAGCATCGCCGCCAAGCTGAGCAACAAGGACATCGAAGCAGTATCCAGCTACATCCAGGGCCTGCACTGAGGCCGGCGATCATGTTGCGAAAGGGTCTATCTTGCGCAACGTTAATGATCGATTAATCTGTCGATGAAAGCATAAAGGGTGGCCCAGGCCGCCCTTTTTCATGGCGTCTGCCGCTACACTAACGAACTCAAGCCCCGCCATGACCTGTCTGCGACAGGCCGCGCGAGGCGACCTTACTTGTTCAGGAGTAAAGCATGCGTAATCTGATTCTCAGCGCCGCTCTCGTCACCGCCAGCCTGTTTGGCATGACTGCTCAAGCCGCCGAGCCCCTTGAAGCCGGTAAACAATACGTAGAGCTGAGCAGCGCCGTTCCGGTTGCGGTGCCTGGCAAGATCGAAGTGGTCGAGCTGTTCTGGTACGGCTGCCCACACTGCTACGCCTTCGAGCCGACCATCAACCCATGGGCTGAAAAACTGCCGGCCGACGTCAACTTCGTGCGTATCCCGGCGATGTTCGGCGGTATCTGGAACGTTCACGGCCAGCTGTTCATCACCCTGGAAGCCATGGGTGTCGAGCACAAGGTCCACAAAGCCGTATTCGAAGCCATCCATGGCGGCAAGAAACTCGCTTCCCCAGAGGAAATGGCCGAGTTCCTGGCCGGCGAAGGCGTCGACAAGGACAAATTCCTGAGCACCTACAATTCGTTCGCCGTCAAAGGCAAGGTCGAGGACGCGAAGAAGAAGGCCCAGGCCTATCAGATCTCTGGCGTACCGACCATGGTCGTCAACGGCAAGTACCGCTTCGACCTGGGCACCGCCGGTGGTCCTGAAGGTGCCCTGAGCGTCGCTGACCAGCTGATCGCCAAAGAGCGGGCGGCCAAGTAAGCGAGTCCCTGCCATGCGACGTTGGGGTACGGAACGCATCGTTGGCCTGCATGATCCGCGGGTCAACGAGCACCATGTGGCGTCCTCCGGCCTGCCGGCAGACAGCCGTCTGCGGCTGCTCAGTTTCAACATTCAGGTCGGTATCAGTACCGAACGTTATCGGCACTACCTGACCCGTGGCTGGCAGCACCTGCTGCCGCACAACGGGCGCGCCGACAATCTGCAAAAGATCGGCGATCTGCTGGGCGACTTCGATCTGGTCGCCCTGCAGGAAGCCGATGGCGGCAGCCTGCGCTCGGGCTACGTCAATCAGGTCGAGCACCTGGCCCATCTCGGTGCCTTCCCCTACTGGTATCAACAGCTCAATCGCAACCTCGGTCGCCTGGCCCAGCACAGCAATGGCGTGCTCAGCCGCCTGCGCCCCTGGGCGATCGAAGATCATCCGCTGCCCGGCCCCAAGGGCCGCGGTGCGATCCTCGTGCGTTTCGGCGATGGGCCCGAAGCCTTGGTAGTGGTGATGATGCACCTGGCCCTCGGTGCCCGTACGCGCACCCGGCAGTTGGCTTATATCCGCGAGATGATCGGCGGCTACAAGCATCAGGTGCTGATGGGCGACATGAATACCCATGCCAGCGATCTGCTGGAGCATTCGCCCTTGCGTGACCTCAGTTTGCTGGCGCCGCAATTGGAAGCGACTTTCCCCAGTTGGCGCCCACAACGCTGCCTTGATCATATTTTGCTCAGCCCCAGCCTGACGCTGGAGCGGGTCGAGGTCCTGGCCCAACCGATTTCCGATCACCTGCCGGTCGCGGTAGAGATTCGTCTGCCGGGTTCGCTCACGGCCGATGCATTGCCCGCGCTGAGTCCTGCCCCTCGCGGAACCCATGAATGAGCGACGACGCCCAGCGCTGGAAAGAGAAATACCTCAAAAGCATCGAACAACAGGAAAAACTCGAACGGCGCTGGAATGCCCGTCTCGACCTGCTTCGTCGTGGCCTGGTGCGCAGCACGCTGGCGGCCGAGGGCACTGACCGCGCTGTCGATCAGTGCATGAAGGAAATGCGCGAAGTAGTGCGCACCGACGACATGGACGCGGCCTTGGCGGCCCTGTTGCCGCGCCTGGAAAAAGCCGTGCTGGACTCCGAACAGCGCCGGGAGACCCGCATCGAGCAAATGAGCACGGCCCTGACCTCGCTGGTCAGCCAGTTGCAGAAGTTGCCGCTGCCCCGCGAGGTGAGCCGGCCGCTGAAAAGCTTCGCCAAGCAACTGGATGGCCGTGTCGGCCAGGCCCGGGAAATTCCGCTGCTGCTGGGCGAACTGAGCGGCCTGCAAAACAAGGCGCTGAGCCTGTTGGAGAGCCCCGCGGAGCCGAGCCGCCCAGGCTTGTTGCAGCGCCTGTTTGGTGGTCGCGACGCTGACGAAGCGGCGGTACCGTCCGAAGCTGCGCCGCTTGCGGTGGTGGCGAGCCCGGCTCCGGCCCCAGCCTCAGCTCCGGCACCGTCGCCGGCAACGGCTGAAACAGTCACGGCTGACATGCTCTCGCCTCAAGCCGAGGCCGAGCTTGCGCGGTGGTCCGAAGCGTTGGAGCCGGTGTCCCCTCCCAGGGTGGAAAAGGCTGTTGCCGCTGCCAGCCAGGCGCTCGAACCGCGGCCGGAGTCGCCGCCCGAGGAAGCCGCGACTCCCCAGGTCACGGCCTTTGTGCCGCCGGTGCTCGAGCCGGAGAAACTCGGCGTCGCGGAGCCGGCGCCACAGGTGCCAGACTTGTCCGCACCAGCACCAGCACCAGCACCAGCACCAGCACCAGCACCAGCAGTTGTACCTGCCCCCGCGCCGCAGCCGTCAATCGAGTCTGAACCCGACGATTCGCCGGTGCCTGCGCAGCCCCCGGTTCCCGAAGCTTCGGTCAGCAACCCGGACGAACTGATTTTTGCTGCACCCACCGAGGCGACTCCGGCGCCCGTGTTGCTCGACCGCTTGCCATTGCCGGCAGCCATGGCCGAGGCGCTTGCGGCGATCAACCCGCAGCAGGCCGAGCAGGATGTGCTGTATGCCCTGCCCGATTCGCCGGAGCCGTCCTACAGTTCGGTGGCCAAGCATATCGAACATACCCTGCTCGGCCTTCTGGATGACCTGAGCCTGCCAGAGCGCCATCGGCCGCAAGCCGAGTCCATGCGCGATCGTTTGCAACATGGGCTGAACTGGTACGAATTGCTGCCGATCCTCGACGATCTGGCGGTGTTGATGCTGGCGATCACCGACAGCGGCCAGCATGAGTTCGAGGCCTATCTCAAGCGGCTCAACGAGCGCCTGGAATCCTTCCAGAGCAACCTGCAGGCCGCCAGCGAGGGCCATGCCGACAGCAGTTCGGCGGCGCGGGAGATGGACTCGCAGATCCGCGAACAGGTCGATGGCTTGCAAAACAGCGTGCAGGAGGCGGCCGATCTGGACGACCTCAAGCAGGTGCTGGAAAGTCACCTGGAAGGCCTGCTCGGCACCATGGACCATCACCAGAAGCAGCGTGACGAGCGCGAGAAGGAAGTGGCCGCACGGCTGCAGAGCCTGGCCGAGCGGGTGTCGAGCATGGAGCAGGAAGCCCAGGGCTACCGCGAGCACCTGGAAGAGCAGCGGCAGAAAGCGCTGATCGACCCTCTTACCGGCCTGCCCAATCGGGCGGCCTGGAGCGAGCGCCTGGAGCATGAAGTGGCGCAGTGGCAGCAACACGGCAACACCTTGCTGCTGGCGATGCTTGATCTCGATCACTTCAAGAGCATCAACGACAACTACGGTCACCTGGCCGGCGACAAGGTGCTGAAGATCATCGCCGGCGTGCTGCGCAAGCGCCTGCGCGGCAACGATTTCATCGCCCGTTTCGGCGGTGAAGAGTTCGTCCTGCTGATGCCCGATACCACCTGGCCGATCGGGGCGCGCCTAGCGGAAACCTTGCGAGCGGCCATCGAAGCCTGTCCGTTCCACTTCAAGGGCGAGCGAGTGACCATCACCATGTCCATCGGCATGAGTGCCTTCAAACCGGGAGAACGCAGCGATCTGGTGCTCAAAAGAGCCGATCAGGCGCTCTATCGGGCCAAGGAGGCGGGGCGCAACCGGGTAGAACCGGGCTGACGCATAATTTGTTCCATTTTGTATAAACCGGTGCTTTTGCCGGTTTTCCGCCAAGGCAGTACGTTACACTGTTGCATTATTTTCCCCAGCGTACTGCCTTTTGCCATGAAAGTTCTTGTCCTCGCCTTGTCCCTTCTGTTGCTGGCCGGTTGCGCCAGCGGCCCACGTTTCAATACCAGCCACCCTTCGGTCAACTTCGATGAACGGGTGCAATTCGTGGTGGTGCATTACACCTCGGCCTCGATGGAGCGCTCCCTGCAACTGCTGACCCACGGCCAGGTCAGCAGCCACTACCTGATCGGCGACGACAAGGCGGCGACCATCTACAAGCTGGTGGACGAGCAATACCGCGCCTGGCATGCCGGCGAGAGCCAGTGGCAAGGCCGTACCTGGCTGAACTCCAGCTCCATCGGGATCGAGATCGTCAACCCGGGCTTTCGCGACCTGCCCACCGGACGTGTCTGGTACCCCTACAGCGAAGCGCAGGTCCAGAGCCTGATCGTCCTGCTGAAGGACATCAGCAAGCGCAACAACATCGCGCCACAGCACATCATCGGCCACAGCGATATCGCCCCCCTGCGCAAGCTCGACCCGGGCCCGCTGTTCCCCTGGAAGCGCCTGGCCGAAGCCGGGTTGGGCCGGTGGCCGAACGCCCAGGCGGTGGCGCGCCAGCAGGCGTTCTTTGCCGCGCAGTTGCCGAGCATCGCCTGGTTCCAGCAAGGCCTGGCGCGTCTTGGTTATGAGACGCCGCAGACCGGCGAACTGGATGTGGCGACCCGTCATGTGCTGGCCGCGTTCCAGATGCATTACCGGCCGTCGCGTTTCGACGGCCAGCCGGATGCGGAAAGCGCTGCGATCCTGCAGGTTCTCAACCAGACAAAATAATGACGCCCGCCCGACGGTCAGGGTTTTTTCTCAATCAGTAGCTATAACTCATTGGTAACCCTCGGATATCCAATGATGCCGGCCGCTCGCGAACCCCTGCGCAGTTGGTTCTATCGCCCCTGGCTGCTGGCGATGTGCGCGGCTGTGTTGAGTGCGGTCCTACTGCTGGCGGCAAGCCTGGGCATCGTGATGCACGAGGTGCAACTGCGCGAAAGCGAGCAGATGAATGCCCAGGGCCAGCGTTTTCTCGAACGCCTGGAGCAACTGTTCGGTCAGTTGCGCGAAGGTCTGGACGTACTCGAGGCGCAGCCCCTGCGCGAATGCAGCCCCGAGATGGTCGGGACCCTGCAGCAGATCAGCTTCAGCTATCGCTTCATTTATGAAGCGGCTTACATCGATGCCGCCCAGGCCTGCACCAACTGGCCACGCCAGGACAACCTGGCCCTGGCCCGGCCGCCGGATATCCGCGGCCCGACTTACAGCTACTGGCTGAACACTTCCACCGAACCCAATGAAAACCGCGCGGCGCTGATGCTCGGGCGCGGCAACTTCCGTGTGGCGACGTCTCGCGGGCATCTGACCGACATGGTCGATCTGCCCGCCAACAGCAGCCTGATGCTGGTTCTCGACCATGGCTCGCGGGCCATCCCGGTGCTGGGGCTGGCGCTGGACTGGCCGCCGATGGAGCCTTGGTCGCCAACCAGTCGCAGCCCGCTGCAGGTGACCCAGGACCAGTTGATCTACCGGATGCCCACCATCAACCCGGAGTATCAGCTGGTACTCGTCACCCCCCGCACCAACATGCAGCGAGAAATGTTCGAGGGGTGGTGGTGGCTGCTGCCCAGCAGCCTGGTGCTGGCGACTTTCATCGGTGGCCTGGTCTTTCAGTTGGCCCGACAGCGCCAAACCCTGGGCGCGGAATTAGAAGGTGCGCTGCGCCGTGGCGAACTGCAGGTGCTGTATCAACCCATCTTCGATCTGCAAACGCGTCAGTGTGTCGGCGCCGAGGCCTTGCTGCGCTGGCGCCGTCCGGACGGCACCCTGACCAGTCCGGAGCTGTTCATTCCCATGGCGGAGAACACCGGGCAGATCCGTCCCATCACCGATTTTGTCCTGCAACGCCTGCTCGAACAGTTGGGGCATCTGTTGCGGGCCAACCCGCACCTGTACATCTCGGTCAACCTGGCGGCCTGCGATGTCATGGTGCCGCGGATCGGCAAGGTGATGGCGCGCCTGTTGGCGCTGCATCGGGTGGCGGCGCGGCAGATCGCCTTCGAAGTCACCGAGCGCGGGCTGATCGATGTGGTGGTCGCCCGGCATAACCTGCAAGCCTTGCGGGACGTCGGCCATCAGGTGCTGATCGACGACTTCGGCACGGGTTATTGCAGCCTGGCGTACCTGCAGACCCTGCCGGTGGATTACCTGAAGATCGACAAGGCATTCATCGATGCCCTGGGGCATGACGCGGCCAGCAGCGGCGTCGCCCCGCACATCATTCGCATGGCCCATGCCCTGCAGCTCAAGGTGATTGCCGAGGGCATCGAATTCGAGGATCAGGCGCTGCTGCTGAGCAGCGAGGGCGTGCGTTATGGCCAGGGCTGGCTGTTCGCCCATGCGTTGAGCGCGGTGCAGTTCATCGACCTGATCACCCGCGGGCGCCGCCTGGGCCCGCGGCGCCTGGATGACGAGGCCTAGAGCGGTAGGGCCAGGTAAAACTGGGTTCCCTGCCCAGGCCGCGAATAGACCCCCATGCGCCCACCGTGCAATTGCACGATTTCCTTGCACAGTGCCAGGCCCAGGCCGGCGCCGCCTTTCTTGCGTCCGACCTGGACGAAGGGTTCAAAAATCCGCCCTTGTTGCCCGTAGGCGATGCCTTCGCCGTTGTCTTCGACGCTGATGATCACCCGCTCGCCATGCCGGCGTGCTTGCAAGCGGATCAAGCCACCCTCGGCGGTATGCCGCAGGGCATTGTCGATCAGGTTGTCCAGCACCCGCTCCAGTTGCACGCGGTCGGCATGCAGCCGTGGCAGCGGCGCCTGGATCTCCACCCGTAGCTCGATGCCCTGCGCCGTGGCTGCGCCGATGAAGCGGTTGCGCGCCTGCTCCAGCAGCTCTTCCAGGGTGCAAGGCGCCAGGGTGAGTTTCTGCAGGCCGTTCTGATAACGCGAGAAGTTCAGCAGGTCGTTGATCAGTTGCATCAGGCGCTGCATTTCTTCGTTGACGGTGTTCAGCAGGTCGGCTTCGCGGGACTCTTCAGGGAAGCGCAGGCGTTCCTGCAACAGGCCGAACGCCATGTGCATACCGGTGACCGGGGTGCGCAACTCATGGGAGGCACGCAATACGAACTCGCTGCGCACGCGCTCGAAGGCCCGCTGCTCAGTGACATCGTGCAGCACCATTACCGCGCCGAGGATATGCCCCTGGGGATGGCTGACCGGGGTCAGGCTGTACGTCAGCAGGCGCGACTCGCCATCGACCTCGATGCTGAGGTCTTCCGGCGCCCGTTCCAGGTTGCCGCCGCGCAGCACCAGTTGCAGCTGCTCGTCCAGCTCCGGACGCTCCAGGGCGCTGCCCAGTCCTTGTCCAAGGCGTTCCTCGTCCCAGCCCAGCTGACGCTGCGCCACCGGATTGAGGTGTTCCAGGCGGCCCTGGCGGTCGATCATCAGCAAGCCGTCGTCGATGCTGTCGAGCACCGATTGCAGGCGCTGCTGGCCGGCAAGCAGTTCGTCGACGTTGGTGGCCTGATGCTCGCGCAGGGCTTCGGCCATGATCCCGAAGCGCCGGGTCAGCAGGTTCATCTCGGCCGCCGAAGACAGGGGCAGGGTCACGTCGAAGTTGCCCTGGCCGATATTGTCGGCGGCCTTGGCCAGGGCTTCGATGGGGCCGCCAAAGCGCTGGGCGATGCCGTGGGCGGTAATGAAACCGATGACCAATACGGCCAGTCCGACCAGGCCGAGCAGGCCAGCGATCATCAAGGCGCGATCGCGGGCCTGGTGTTCGATGTCATTGATGTTGTCCAGGGCTTGCTGGTGCTCGCCGATCAAGCCGTTGCGCAGGGTATTGAAGCTGTGGGTCAGTTCCGTATTGCCATTGACCCCGGCCGAGGTCCCGTCGGCGCGCTCGAAGGCTTCGAAGAAACGCTGGTAGTCGTCGCGTGCCTGGCTGAAGCCGTTGCGTATATGGTTTTGTCGTTCATGCGCGATGCCCTGGTCGAGCAGGGCCAGGTATTCCTGCCTGGAGTTGTCCAGCGCCGCCCGGTCAGGGTTGTGGTTGAGCATGATGATCAGCTGGTCGCCCAGGGTCTGGCGCAGCTTGAGCCCCAGGTCCAGGGTGATGAAGTTGTCGCGGATCAGCGCTTCCTGGGTCTTGGCCATCTGCATCACGCTGACCAGTCCGAGCAGCAGGCCGAGCAGCGCCACGGTGATCAGCGCCGAGATGCTCAGAAACAGTCTCGTGCGCAGTTTCATCGCTAACTTCATGAGGTGCGGCTCACAGGTTGTACTGTTTGCGTTTGCGGTACAGCGTCGAGGCGTCGATGCCGAGCGTCTTGGCCGCCTGGTCGAGGGTATCGCTGGTGGCCAGCACGGCGCCGATATGGGCTTTCTCCAGCTCGTCCAGGCTCAAGGCGGCGCCGATGCGCGGGGTGTTGTTGGTGGGTTGCTCGGCCATGCCCAGGTGGCTGATCTCCACCTTCTCCTGGGGACAGATGATGCTGGCGCGTTCCACCACGTTGCGCAGCTCGCGGATATTGCCCGGCCAGCGATAGTTGAGCAGCGCTTCGCGGGCCTCGTCGCTGAAGCAGCGGGCGGGACGGGCATACTCCTTGACGAAGCGCGCGAGGAAACGGTCGGCCAGGGTCAGGATGTCTTCGCTGCGTTCGCGCAGCGGCGGCAGGTGCAGGGTGATCACGTTCAGGCGGTACAGCAGGTCTTCACGGAAGCGTCCGTCGCGCACCATGTCCTCGAGGTTGAGGTTGGTCGCGGCGAGGATGCGCACGTCGGCGCGGCGGGTCACCGGGTCGCCGACCCGCTCGTACTCCTTGTCCTGGATGAACCGCAGCAACTTGGGTTGCAGGGTCAGCGGGAAGTCGCCGATCTCGTCGAGGAACAGCGTGCCGCCGTCGGCCTGGTTGACCCGACCGAGGGTGCTTTCGCTGGCGCCGGTGAAGGCTCCTCGGCTGTGACCGAACAGCTCGCTCTCCATCAGCTCGGCGTTCAGCGACGGGCAGTTGATGGTGATGCAGGATTTCCTGGCGCGCTTGCTCCAGCCGTGAATGGCCTGGGCCAGCTCGCCCTTGCCGGTCCCGGACTCGCCGAGGATCAGGATGTTGGCGTCGGTGCCGGCGACCTGGCGGGCGGTTTCCAGCACCACTTTCATCGCCGGGCTGTGGGAGTCCAGGCCGTCCTTGGGTTTGCGCACTTCGCCTTCGAGGGCCTCCAGGCGCGCCGAGAGCTGGCGGACTTCCAGTTGCTTGGCGGTCGCCAGGCGCAGCTGATCGGGGCTGCAGGGCTTGACCAGATAGTCGGCGGCGCCAGCCTGGATCGCATCCACCGCAGTGTCGACGGCCGAATGGGCGGTGACTATGACCACCCGCATCCAGGGGGCCTGGATGCGCATCTGGGCCAGTACGTCCAGGCCGTTGTCCTCGCCCAGGCGCAAGTCGAGGAAACACAGGTCGAACACCTGGCGTTGCAGCAAGGCATCGGCCTGAGCGGCGCTATTGGCTGTGGCGACGGTATAGCCCTCGTCTTCCAGACAATAACGGAAGGTACGAAGGATCGCGGACTCATCATCTACCAGAAGAATGCGGCCTTGATTTTCCGGTGCTGATTCCATGTCCGAGGCTCCTGAAGTGAGTGATCTTATTTAGTCCCGGAAAAATCGGGCAAGTTGCATGGTTAATTCTGGTCGATTCCCAGGCGTGCCGGTTAGTCATCTCCGGGGTTCTTTACTAATCGATTGAAAATATTAGGTTTTCTATCGTTTATCAGGTCTTGCCCACAGTCCTTTCCCGATTTTTCCACTGTACGCCCTGCATTTTCAGCCGCGTTTTTGTCCTCAAGTACCAGGCCAATCGTGCAATTCGCACGGTATCCAGGACGGCATCGTGCAGGATGGCGTATGGGGAGCCTCCTTTGTTGTTATCAAGCCATTGTTTTTATTGAATTTATTTCAATAGTGAAAGCTGGCATGCAGGCTGCAACGGTCTGATCAGACTCGGCTGAACAAGCCGCAAGCGCAGCAACAAGCGTTTGAGAACAATGACCCGCGTGGGAGGAGCTTCCGGATGAAACGCCAACGTCTCGCTCCATTCTCTATTTCGCCCCTGCACCTGCAGCAAGGGTTGGTCGCCAGCCTGGCATTGCTGGTGACCTTGATTGGCGGTCAGCAGTTTTCACGTTGGGAGCAGAGCCAGCAGCAAGAGGCAGTGAGGTTGCCGGCTTATCACACCACTCAAACCCACTTCAGTGCAGTCAGCACTCGGTTTGCGGATTCCGCCCCGATGCTTCTGATGGACGTCGACCAGGCCCGGCCTGTCGCCGACACGGCTTATCAGGAGCGCTGGGTGTTCTAGGCAGGACAGCCGGTGCGCAACTGGGCGGACCGGCCAGGCAGTACCTCTAAATAGAAGCGTAAGGAGAATGACCATGTTGAGCTGGGCAATCACATTCCTGATCATTGCCATCATCGCCGCGGTACTGGGCTTCGGTGGTATCGCGGGCACCGCCACGGGTATCGCCAAGATTCTCTTTGTCGTTTTCCTGGTGATGTTCATTGCTTCCTTCTTCTTTGGCCGTCGTGGTCGAGGTTGAACATGAGCCTTTCTTTAAAAGCATTGGCCGCCGCCCTGCTGCTGGGCGGCGCGGCCACGGCGATGGCGGCCAACGACGGTCAGGCCCGGGTCAACGAGTTGTTGAACAGTGACCCGCAATACCGCGAAACCTGGCAGGAAGTCGTCGAAAAGGAAGAGCGCCTGCCGGAATGGGTGATGAACCTGTCCGGTGATGCGCAGCAGATGAATGCGCTGGAAGAAGACGGCGACAAGTACCTGGTCGGCCCGCTTTGCGAAACCCGCGATACTTGTCGCAACCAGCGCCTGATCGTGGCGTTCAGTTTCGACAAGAAAAACGCCTACGCCATGTTGGTCGAAGTGCCGGCGGGCCTGCCCGCGGACAAGTCGCCGACCCGCCATGCCGAATACCGCTTTCTCGGCAAGCCGGACCCTGGCATGCAGGGCTTGCTCAAGGAACAGCTGAAAAAGGACCCGAACTGGTACTGAGTTGGACCCAGGGGCACAGGGAGTGCCTCCGCGAGGGCCGGGTCAGGAAAAACTGCGGCGCAAGCTCGCAAGGCGCCGAGGCTTGACGACTTGCGCCGTGTTTGAATGCCACAAACCTTTGTGGCAGAGCGCTGGCCTGCTTTTTCAGGCTGGGGTTCGCGGCAAACATTCCCAGATGTACGGCCTAACCGTTTCACGGTGTTTCTTTGCGACCGTACATCGAGAAACTTTTGGTTTTTTCCAGATGAGATTTCTGGTTCTAACGTAAGAACTTTCCCTTCTTTCAAAGGTCATTCCCAACCCACCCAAAAGCGCTGAATGCCGCCTGAAATGGCCGTTTCACGGTAGGTCGCCAGGCCGAAATGTCGCATTCGAACCGGTTGGGACGCCCGTTTCGTTTAGAAAAACTCATGCCGATTCGGCATAGGGTAGGCGTTTACGGCATTAGACGCGCTCCCCTTGCGTCGGAATAGTTGCGCCTTTTTTCGCCTGCAGAGAGCCGTAAATGCTCGCTCGGGGTGACCTTATACGGGGGCCGATGCACAGACTTTTCCGCCATTGAGCGTTCCAGTTCGCGCATCAGCCCGAGTCCAACTGAAGTAAGGGTAATGATATGAAGAAGGCAAAACTAAGCCTCGCCTGGCAGATCCTCATCGGTCTGGTGCTGGGGATTGCAATTGGTGCGCTGCTCAACCATTTCAGTGCCGAAAAAGCCTGGTGGATCAGCAACGTCCTGCAACCTGCGGGCGATATCTTTATCCGCTTGATCAAGATGATCGTGATCCCGATCGTGATCTCCTCGCTGATCGTCGGTATCGCCGGCGTGGGCGACGCGAAGAAACTCGGGCGCATCGGCCTGAAGACCATCATCTACTTCGAAATCGTCACCACCATCGCCATCCTGGTCGGTCTGGTGCTGGCCAACGTGTTCCACCCGGGCGCCGGCATCGACATGAGCACCCTGGGTACCGTGGATATTTCCAAGTACCAGGCGACCGCCGCCGAGGTGCAGCATGAACACGCGTTCATCGAAACCATCCTCAACCTGATCCCATCGAACATCTTCGCGGCCATGGCCCGCGGCGAGATGCTGCCGATCATCTTCTTCTCGGTGCTGTTCGGCCTCGGTCTGTCGAGCCTGCAGGCCGACCTGCGCGAGCCGCTGGTGAAGATGTTCCAGGGCGTCTCGGAAAGCATGTTCAAAGTCACCCACATGATCATGAACTACGCCCCGATCGGCGTATTCGCCCTGATCGCGGTGACCGTGGCCAACTTCGGTTTCGCCTCCCTGCTGCCGCTGGCCAAGCTGGTGATCCTGGTTTACGTGGCGATCGCCTTCTTCGCCTTCGTGGTCCTGGGCCTGATCGCTCGCCTGTTCGGCTTCTCGGTGATCAAGCTGATGCGCATCTTCAAGGATGAGCTGGTGCTGGCCTACTCCACCGCAAGCTCCGAAACCGTGCTGCCGCGGGTGATCGAGAAGATGGAAGCCTACGGTGCGCCGAAAGCCATCTGCAGCTTCGTGGTGCCAACCGGTTACTCGTTCAACCTCGACGGCTCGACCCTGTACCAGAGCATCGCGGCGATCTTCATCGCCCAGCTGTACGGCATCGACCTGTCGATCAGCCAGCAGCTGCTGCTGGTCCTGACCCTGATGGTCACCTCCAAAGGCATCGCCGGCGTACCGGGCGTGTCCTTCGTGGTCTTGCTGGCGACCCTGGGCAGCGTGGGCATTCCGCTGGAAGGCCTGGCCTTCATCGCCGGTGTCGACCGTGTCATGGACATGGCCCGTACCGCCCTGAACGTGATCGGCAACGCCCTGGCGGTACTGGTCATCGCTCGTTGGGAAGGCATGTACGACGACGCCAAGGGCCAGCGCTACTGGAACTCCCTGCCGCACTGGCGCAGCAAGGAGCCGCTGCCGGCCGGTGAAGTCACCAAGGGCTGACAGCTGTAGCCGTCATCATCGACAAACCCCGGTCAATCCGGGGTTTGTCGTTTCTGCCCGCCCCGCTATCATTCGCCGCATCTTCTGGGGGAATAACTGATGCTCAATGGCCTGTGGCTTGGCTTCTTCATCGTGGCGGCCGTTTCAGCGCTGACGCAGTGGCTGGTTGGCGGTAACGCCGGGATCTTCTCGGCGATGGTGGAAAGCATCTTCGCCATGGCCAAGCTGTCGGTGGAGGTGATGGTGCTGCTGTTCGGCACTCTGACCCTGTGGCTGGGCTTTTTGCGGATCGCCGAGAAGGCCGGGATCGTCGACTGGCTGGCCAAGGCCCTGGGCCCGCTGTTCAGCCGCCTGATGCCGGAAGTGCCGCCGGGGCACCCGGCCATCGGCCTGATCACCCTGAACTTCGCGGCCAACGGCCTGGGGCTGGACAACGCCGCCACGCCGATCGGCCTCAAGGCCATGCGCGCCCTGCAGGACCTCAACCCCAGCGCGACCACGGCGAGCAACGCGCAGATCCTGTTCCTGGTGCTGAACGCCTCGTCCCTGACCCTGCTGCCGGTGACCATCTTCATGTACCGCGCCCAGCAAGGCGCCCCCGATCCGACCCTGGTGTTCCTGCCGATCCTGCTGGCCACCAGCGCCTCGACCCTGGTCGGCCTGCTGTCGGTCGCGGTGGTGCAGCGCCTGCGCCTGTGGGACCCGGTGGTGCTGGCCTATCTGGTCCCCGGTGCCCTGGTCCTGGGCGGCTTCATGGCCTTGCTGGCCACTCTGTCGGCCACCGCGCTGGCGTCGCTGTCGTCGATCCTGGGCAACCTGACCCTGTTCGGCCTGATCATGCTGTTCCTGGTGATTGGCGCGTTACGCAAGGTCAAGGTCTACGAGGCCTTCGTCGAGGGTGCCAAGGAAGGTTTCGACGTCGCCAAGAACCTGCTGCCGTATCTGGTGGCCATGCTCTGCGCGGTGGGTGTGTTGCGCGCCTCCGGGGCTCTGGACTTCGGCCTGGATGGCATCCGGCATCTGGTGGAGTGGGCCGGCTGGGACACGCGCTTCGTCGATGCCCTGCCGACGGCCCTGGTCAAACCCTTCTCCGGCAGCGCCGCGCGGGCCATGCTGATCGAAACCATGCAGACCCAGGGCGTGGACAGTTTCCCGGCGTTGGCCGCGGCGACGATCCAGGGCAGTACCGAAACCACCTTCTACGTGCTGGCGGTGTACTTCGGTTCGGTCGGCATCCAGCGCGCGCGCCATGCCGTCGGTTGCGCCTTGCTGGCCGAGCTGGCTGGCGTGGTGGCGGCGATTGCGGTGTGCTACTGGTTCTTCGGCTGATCGCGAGCAAGCTCGCTCCTACAAGGACGATAAAAATCCTGTAGGAGCGAGGCTTGCCCGCGATGCGGCCGTCAGCGTCTGACCAGCTGACTGCCCTGTTTCACCGTCCACTCCACCACCTGCCGGTTCAAGGCATCCCCCGCCTGACCAAACCCGGCGACCACCGCCGGCACCTTGGTATCGTTCAGCGGCTGGCGCACTTCGAAGCGCTGGCTGGCCAGGATCTTCTGGTCGTAGCCGCGCACCAGGCGCGCATCCAGGCGGATCACCACCGCCACAGCCTTGCCCTGGTATTCGCTCTGGAATGCCTGCAGGTTGCCGCCCAGTTCAAGATCGGTCTGTACATCGCTGTCATCGGTGCCCAGCAGCTGCACCCGACCGTCGGCGAGGAATCCGTCCAGCAGCCGATTGCGCAGCAGCACCGGCGCCGGATCGCTCCAGCGCGCGTCCTTGTAGCTGCTGATCACATCGCCCTGGGGGATCACAGCGATTCTCGCGCTGTTCAAGGCGTCGCTCGCCAGGGGTTTGGTCAGGCGCAGGGACCAGGGCTGTGCGTGGCCCTGAGGCTGGGCTGTGGCGCTCTGGGCCGTGGGCAGGCGATAGATATCCACCGGATCGGCCTGGGGCAGGATCGAGCAGGCGCCACTCAAGGCGAAGCCGGCGGCCAGGACCAGCCGGCCGAATGGGCGATAGGCACGTTTCATGGCGTGAACTCCTTGTTCTTGTCACTGCCCAGCAGGTAGCCGCTGGGGTTGGCTTCCAGGCGACGCGAAATGGCCCGCAGCGAGCTCAGGGTGTCGCGCAGCTCGCGCACGGCCGGCGCCAGGCCATTGAGGCCCTGGATGCCGTTGTTCAGCGAGTCCTGGTTGTCGGTCAGCAGTTTGTTGATGGTGGCGCTGCTCTGTTCCAGCGATTGCATGGCTTGTTCGGCGCTGCCGAACATCTGCTTGCCCTGCTCGTTGAGCAGGCCGTTGGCGTTGCGCATCAGCGCGGTGGTCTGTTCCAGGGTGGCGCTGGCCTGCTTGCCGATGGAGGCCAGCTGCTGCATGGCCTGGCGCACGTCGCCGCGCTGTTCGGCGATGGCCCCGGTGGTCTGCTCCAGGTGTTCGAGGGTGTTGCTGATGCGCTCGACGTTGTCTGGCGAGAACATGCCGTTGGCGTTGTGCAGCAGCAGGTTGACGCTGGTCATCAGGTCATCGCTGTTGTTCAGCAGGCGGGCGATCGGCGAAGGCGAAGCGACGATCAGCGGCAGCTTGCCGTCCTTGCCCTGGAGCGGCTGGCTTTGCGGAGTGCCGCCGCTGAGCTGGATGATCGAGGTTCCGGTGATACCGGTCAGGGCCAGCTTGGCCTGGGTGTCTTCCTTGATCGGGGTTTCGCCGCTCAGGCGGACCCGCGCCAGGACCCGGCGCGGGTCCTTCGGGTCGAGGCGCAGGCTGATCACATCGCCGACCTTGATCCCGCTGTACTGCACGGAGCTGCCTTTGGACAGGCCGCTGACGGCCTCGTTGAACACGACCTCGTAGTCCTTGAACTCCGTGTCGACGCTGGACTTGGCCAGCCACAGGCCGAACAGCAGGGCGCCGACCACCACAATCACGGTGAACAGGCCGATCAGTACATGATGGGCTCGGGTTTCCATGTCATACCTCGTTGAGCTGTGTAGCGGCCTGATATGCCGCGCGGCCGCGAGGGCCATGGAAGTACTCGTGAATCCAGGCGTCGTCGGTCTCGGCAACCTGGTCGATGGCATCCGCCACCAGCACCTTTTTCTGCGCCAGCACCGCCACCCGGTCGGTGATGGTGTACAGCGTATCCAGGTCGTGGGTGACCAGGAACACGCTCAGGCCCAGGGCGTCACGCAGGGTCAGGATCAATTGGTCGAACGCCGCGGCGCCGATCGGGTCGAGGCCGGCGGTGGGTTCGTCGAGGAACAGGATGTCCGGGTCCAGGGCCAGCGCCCGGGCCAGGGCGGCGCGCTTGATCATGCCGCCGGACAGCGAGGCCGGGTATTTGTCGGCCGCCGACAGCGGCAACCCGGCCAGCGCCAGCTTCACCGCCGCCAGGTGCTCGGCGTCGGCGCGGCTCAGGCCGGCATGCTCGATCAGCGGCAAGGCGACGTTTTCGGTCACGGTCAGCGACGAGAACAGCGCGCCCTTCTGGAACAGTACGCCGAAGCGCCGTTCGATCAGCGAGCGTTCATGTTCCGCCAGGCTCGGCAGGTTCTGCCCGAACACCCGCACCGAACCTTCGCTGGGCTGGCGCAGGCCGATGATGCTGCGCAGCAGCACCGACTTGCCGCTGCCCGAACCGCCGACCACGGCGAGGATCTCGCCCTTGTACAGGTCCAGGTCGAGGTTTTCGTGCACGCTCTGCGGGCCGAAACGATTGCACAGGCCGCGGACTTCGATCACCGCCTCGGCGGGCGGACGGGTTGAACGGTTCACCAGCCCATCTCCATGAAGAACAGCGCGGCGACGGCATCGAGGACGATCACCACGAAGATCGATTGCACCACGCTGGACGTGGTGTGGGCGCCCACGGACTCGGCGCTGCCGCTGACCTTGAAGCCTTCCAGGCAGCCGATGGCGGCGATCAGGAAGGCGAAGATCGGTGCTTTGACCATGCCCACCAGGAAGTGCTGCACGCCAATGTCCGATTGCAGCAAGGCGAGGAACATCGCCGGCGAGATATCCAGCGACAGCGCGCAGACCACCCCGCCACCGACTATCCCCGAGAGCATCGCCAGGAAGGTCAGCATGGGCAGCGCCACCAGCAGCGCCAGGACCCGGGGCAGCACCAGCAGCTCCATCGGGTCCAGGCCCAGGGTGCGGATGGCGTCGATCTCTTCGTTGGCCTTCATCGAGCCGATCTGTGCGGTGAAGGCGCTCGCGGTCCGCCCGGCCATGAGGATCGCCGTGAGCAGCACGCCGAACTCTCGCAGGAAGGAGAACGCCACCAGGTCCACGGTAAAGATGCTGGCGCCGAAACTCTGCAGCACCGTGGCGCCGAGGAAGGCCACCACGGCGCCCACCAGAAAGGTCAGCAAGGCGACGATGGGCGCGGCGTCGAGGCCGGTCTGCTCGATATGCGCGACCATCGGCGTGATGCGCCAGCGCTTGGGACGCAGCAGGCCACGGACCAGGGTTTCCAGGATCAGGCCGACGAAACCCAGCAGCTTCAGGCTGTCTTGCCAGATGGCATCAACCGCCTTGCCGATCCGTGTCAGCAACAGGATGCCGACCGATATTTCCGGCTCCTTGAGCGGCACGCAGAAGTCGCTCAGCGAGCAGTAGACGGTCTGCAGCAGCGCGCGGTCGGCCGAAGACAGGGTGCAGTCGGGGTGTTCGGTGGACTTGCCGAGACGCTCGGAGCCCAGCAGCTCGACCAACAGCGAGGCGCCCGCGGTATCCAGGGCGCCGAGGCCATTGAGGTCGATGTGGGTGCTGCTGTCGTACTGCCCGGTGAGCTTTTCGCAGAGGTGCTTGAGCTCGGTGTAATGGACGAGCGTCCAGTCCCCCGTGACTCGCAACCGCGAGGGGGAACTCGACGTATCCAATTGGGCACTGCCGGCCGTCGTGCTCTGAGTCATAAGCTCCGTGCTTGTATGGTTTTTACGCAGTGCTACGTAATACCACGATCGAGACGACTTTGCCTTGTACTAAGGTGCTGTGTTTTGTCCGTTGGTGCCGGTGATCTTGAAGCGCAGCACGCCGATCACCTGCCCGTCTTCGGTCAGCACCCGGACCTGCCAGCTGCCGGTCGGATCGCCGGGGAAGTTCTGCTTGTGCGACCAGGCGCGGTAGCCCTCCTTGCGCCCGCCGTGGATGTCCAGGGCCACCCGGTCGACCTCTTTGCCGTTGAATTGCCAGACGTGATAAATGCGCTCGTCCAGCCCGCGCGGCGCATTGATCGCGGTGTAGGCATACAGCCCGGTGCTGCGCACATCGTTGGCGCTGACCACCTTGAGGCTGGCGCCGGGGGTGCGGTCCTGCAACTGGGTGCTGATGGCTTCCTCGGCGATCCACAAGGTCGCCGGCGGAACCCAGGAGCGCAGCAGCCAGCCAGTGCCGCCGATGGCCAGGGTCATGCCCAGCAGCATCAGTGCGCCGCGCAGGTTGCGGATCGGGAAGATCGACGCGAGGCTGGGGAACGACAGCAGCATGGCGATGCCCAGGGCCAGCTTGAAGCTCTGCGCGGTGGTCAGGTGCAGGATGATCGGTAGCGCGGTCAGCAACGCGGCGAACAGCGTCAGGGTGTGCAGGGCGAGGAACAGCCAGCGCCGTGGGGCCAGCCATTTGTAGTACAGCGGGTCGATGATCGAGACCAGCGCCGAGGCGCCCAGCAGGCCGGTGAATACCAGCTGCCCGCTGTTCCAGGCGGTGGTGATGAAGAAGAACGGCAGGACGAAAAACAGGCTTTCCTGGTGAATCATCTGCGTTGCGTAACGCAGCAGCGGCTGGGGAATTTCCCGCTTGAAGATCTTGGTGAACAGCTGGGTCAGGCTGTTTTCCAGCATCAGCCAGATCCAGCTCACCAGCATGATCACGGCGATCCAGGTGGCCAGGCCCTGTTGGCGGTCCACCAGGATGAAACTGCCGACACCGGAAATGAAACCGCCGAGCGCAATGACCCCTGGGTAGCGCTTCATCAGTTCCAGGATGCGCTGCATGTAATGAGTCAGGTTTGGCATTCGGCGATCACACTAGAAAAAAATCCCCGACAGAATAACGGTTTAGCGTGACAAAAGACGCATCAGCCACGGATTCGTTGGCGATAAGCGCGCCAGCCGAACAGCGCCAAAACAATCAATAGCAGGGCGCCGAGGAGCAACCCGCTCAAGGACGCGTAGCTCAGCAGCGGTTTTTCGATCCGCAGATAACCGGGCTGCTCCAGCAGCTTGCGCATGGCCAGGTTGGCCTGCTTCAGGCTGACGGCTTTCAGGCGCTTGGCCGGGTCGCTGAAACGCCCGTCCGCGTAGTCGCTCAAGGCGCCCCAGTAATAGTCCGCCAGGGCGCTGTTGCCCTGCACCGCCCAGGCCTGGCGGGCAATGGCGGCCTGTTGCAGACGGGCGAAGGTAGCGGGCTCCAGGCCGTCCTTGAGCAGTTGTGTCTTGAGCTCATCGATCGCCTGTCGGGCCTGGGGCAGGTCCGCGCGTTCCAGGTCGGCATTCAGGCTGAGAAAGCCGACGCCGCCGAACACCTCGCGTTCGCTGTTCGGTCCGTAGGACAGCTCGTGCTGCAGGCGCAGCTTCTGGTACAGCGCCCAGTCCAGGTAATCCTTGAGCAGATCGAAGGTTTCATCGTGCTGCCGGTCGAGGGTCGGCTCGGGGAACAGCCAGTGCAGTTTGGCGCTGTCGCCGACCCAGCCGTGGATCAGGCTGCGCTCGGCGGCGGCTGTTTGTTGGATATTCGGCAGGCCTTGGTGCTCGCTGGGTTCCACCGGCTCCAGCGCACCGTAGCTGCGCTCCAGGTAGGCCGGCAACAGGCGGTCAAGGTCACCGACGACGATCAGGGTCATGTTGTTCGGCGCGTACCAGTCCTTGCGCAGTTGCTCCAGCTGTTCCAGGGTCAGTTGGTCGACTTCGGCCCGTTCGGCGCACTTCAGGCCCAGCTCCACCGCCAGCTGATTGCTGGCGGTGTGGCCCAGGTCCTGGCGGTCCAGCCAGCGCTGCAGGTGCGAGTAGTGCCCGCCGTCCTCGCGCTCGACCACCCGTTTCGCCGTTTGCAGGGCGTTGTCGTCGAGTTCGGTGCGGGTCAGCAGGGCCAGCAGCAGGTCCAGCACCTTGCGCTGGTTTTGCGCCGGGGCCTCGATGACGAAGGTGGTGTCGGCGTTGCTGGTGTAGGCGTTCCACTCGCCGCCCAGGGCTTGCATGCGTTCCTCCAGCCCGCCTTCGCCGCTGGCGTCGATGCCGCTGAACAGCAGGTGTTCGAGCAGGTGCGGCAGCTCCTTGTCGGCGCAGCCGAAGTCGTCCAGCCCTACCCCGACCACCAGGCGAATCGCTACGTGGCCGCGCTCGTTGCCCGGCTTGAGCAGCAGCTGCAGGCCGTTGGGCAGCATGTAGCCCTCGACCTGGAAGCGATCCAGGGCAAACGAATGGGCTGATCCGAGCAGCAGGCAGGCGAATAACAGGCAACGCATAACAGGCTTCCTTACGACGGGCGTAAGTTCAACAGACTTCGAGTAACTCTGGACGTTCAGGGTGAATGGGTGATGTCAGCCATATCGTCCACGGCGAGCGCGCCGGTTTCGGACGTTCCCAGCACCACGTAGGCGCTGCCGCAGAACAGCGAATTCAAGCGTTTCATATCGGCGATCAGCTCCAGGTGCAGCGAACTGGTCTCGATGCTCTGGACGATTTTACGTTGCAAACGGCTGACATGGGCATGGGCCAGGCGACGTTCCTGAGCGCGAAAGCGGCGTTTTTCCCGCAGCAACTGCCGGGCGCTTTCAGGATCGGCGCTGAGAAACACCGAAAGTCCGAGGCGCAGGTTGGCGATCAGCTGTTCATGCAGGCCGGCCAGTTCTTCCAGGCCGACTTCGGAAAAGGAGCGGCGTTGCGCGGTCTTCTGCTGCTGGACCTTGCGCAGCATGCGTTCGATCAGGTCGCTGGCCAGTTTCAGGTTGATCGCCAGTTCGATGATCTCGGCCCAGCGCCGGCTGTCCTGTTCGCCGAGGTCTTCCCGGGGCATCTGCGCCAGGTAGAGTTTGATTGCGTTGTAGAGCACTTCGACGTCGTCGCTGAGGTTGCGCATTTCCTGGGTGATCGCGGTCTGCTTGCCGTGCAGCACATCGCGCATGGCCTCGAGCATGTTATCGATCAGGTCGCCGATGCGCAGGGTTTCCCGCGCCGCGTTGGCCAGGGCCAGGCTGGGGGTGGTCAGGGCGGTCGGGTCGAGGTGGCGAGGCTTGGCCCGGCCGTTGGTTTCCGGGCGCTCCGGCAGCAGCCAGGCACAGACCTTCGCCATCGGTTCGACCGTCGGCAGCAGCACCAGGCAACGCAGGGTGTTGTAGAGCAGGTGGAAACCGATCACCACCTCTTGCGGGCTGAAGTCCAGACTGTCCATCCAGTGGGCGAGCGGGTCGAGCACCGGAATGATCAGCAGCAGGCCGATCAGCTTGTACAGCAGGCTGCCCAGCGCCACCTGGCGGCCGGCGGCGTTCTGCATGTTGGTGCTGAGAAAGGCCAGCACCCCGCTGCCGATGTTGGCGCCGATCACCAGGCCGATGGCCACTGGCAGGCTGATCACACCGGCCCCGGCCAGGGTCGCGGTGAGCAGCACGGCCGCCAGGCTGGAGTAGGAAATCATGGCGAACAGCGCGCCCATCAGGGCGTCGAGCAGGATGTCGCCGGTCAGCGAGGCGAACAGGACTTTCACGCCCTGGGCATGGGTGATGGGCGCGGCGGCTTCGACGATCAGTTGCAGCGCCAGGATGATCAGCCCCAGGCCGATCCCTACCCGCCCGAGCTGGCCGGCGCGGGTCTGTTTGCGCGACAGGAAGAAGATCACCCCGAGAAAGATCAGCAGCGGCGACAGCCAGGACAGGTCGAAGGTCAGCACCCGGGCCATCAGCGCGGTACCGACGTCGGCGCCGAGCATGGTCGCCAGGGCGGGTGTCAGCGCCATCAGCCCCTGGCCGACGAACGAGGTCACCAGCATCGCCGTGGCGTTGCTGCTCTGGACCATGGCGGTGACGAGGATCCCGGCGACGAAGGCCAGCGGACGCTTGGCCATGTTCTGGCTGATGAGGTGACGCAGGTTCGAGCCATAGACCCGCAGGATGCCGGTGCGGACGATATGCGTGCCCCAGATCAGCAAGGCCACGGCGGACAGCAAATTGAGCAGGGTGAGCATAACGGCCCCCTGTGGTGAATAGCGCCCCAGAGGGGCAAGTTAACGGTGCCGCGCGTCGTTCTACGTTCTGTACTTAAGCTGTAGTTGGCTAACGGTCTGTGCGCCAGCATCGCATAGCTGATGCGGCGATTGAAACAAAACTGTCATAAAGAAAGCGGCTTTTCGCGGGCGTGAAAAAGGGGCTCGAAAGCCCCTTTTTGTGTTGCGCTCTCGGGTTATTGACCCGGGATGTCCTTGCGCAGTTTCACCGGGTCCTGCTGCTTTTTCTTTTTCGCGATGGCGGTGCGCATCTTGATGTTGATCGCCTCCACCGCCAGCGAGAAGGCCATGGCGAAGTAGACGTAGCCTTTTGGTACGTGCACTTCGAACGCCTCGGCGATCAGTACGGTACCGACCACCAGCAGGAACGACAGCGCCAGCATCTTCAGCGACGGGTGCTTGTCGATGAACTCGCTGATGGTGCCCGAGGCCAGCATCATCACCAGTACCGCGACGATGATCGCAGCGACCATGACCGGCACATGGGAGACCATGCCGACCGCGGTGATCACCGAGTCCAGGGAGAACACGATGTCGATGATCGCGATCTGGATGATGGTGTAGAGGAAGTTGCCGCCCTTGCCGCTTGGCTCATCGGCGGTTTCGTCCTCGCCTTCCAGGGCGTGGTACATCTCCTGGGAGCTTTTCCAGAGCAGGAACAGGCCACCGAAGAACAGGATCAGGTCACGCCCGGAAATACCCTGGTCGAAGACCACGAACAGGTCGGCGGTCAGGCGCATGACCCAGGTGATCGACAGCAGCAGGAGGATCCGCGTGATCATGGCCAGCGCCAGACCGAAAATCCGGGTCCGTGCCTGCATGTGTTTGGGCATGCGGCTGACCAGGATCGAGATCATGATGATGTTGTCGATACCCAGGACGATTTCCAGGGCGGTCAGGGTAAAGAAGGCAACCCAGATTTCCGGGTTGGTCAGCCATTCCATGTGTATTCCTTTGAGCGAGTGTTGTACCGCGCCAGTCGAGATTTCAGAGAGCGAAGTCTAGCGGCCGACGCGGTGAGTCATTGCTTTTTATAGAGTGCTGAACAGCGGAAAAATCCCCATCAGCAAGGCGGCGAACATTATGCACAGGCAAACCAGTACTGCCCACTTGAGGGTGAAGCGCTGGTGATCGCCGAACTCGATACCGGCCAGGGCTACCAGCAGGTAGGTGGATGGTACCAGCGGGCTGAGCAAGTGGACGGGTTGGCCGACGATCGAGGCACGTGCCATTTCCACCGCGGTGATGCCGTAGTGACTGGCAGCCTCGGCGAGAACGGGCAGCACGCCGTAATAGAAGGCATCGTTGGACATGAAGAAGGTGAACGGCATGCTCACCAGCGCGGTGATCACCGCCAGGTACGGGCCCAGTGCATCCGGAATCACTGCCAGCAGGCTCTTCGACATGGCGTCGACCATGCCGGTACCGGACAGGATGCCGGTGAAGATACCGGCGGCGAAGATCAGCCCGACCACTGCCAGTACGCTGCCAGCGTGGGCCGCGACGCGGTCCTTCTGCTGTTGCAGGCACGGGTAGTTGACGATCATCGCGATACTGAAGGCCACCATGAACAGCACCGGCAGCGGCAACAGGCCGGCGATCAGTGCGCACATCAGGGCGAAGGTCAGGGCACCGTTGAACCAGATCAGCTTCGGACGGCGGGCATCCGGGAACTGCGAGACGCTGATTTCGCTGTGGTCGATCTCGTCGCCCTGCAGGTGCAGTTCACCCAGGCGCGCACGTTCGCGCTTGCCGTACATGTAGGCGATCGCCAGGATCGCCACCACGCCGGCCAGCATCGCCGGGATCATTGGCACGAAGATGTCCGACGGGTCGACATGCAGCGCACTGGCGGCACGGGCGGTCGGGCCACCCCAGGGGGTCATGTTCATCACGCCGCCGGCCAGGATGATCAGGCCGGCCATGATCCGCGGGCTCATGCCGATGCGGCTGTACAGCGGCAGCATGGCTGCCACGCAGATCATGTAGGTGGTGGCGCCGTCACCGTCCAGGGACACCACCAGCGCGAGCACGGCGGTACCGACCGAGACCTTGAGCGGGTCACCCTTGACCAGCTTGAGGATCTTGCGCACGGCCGGGTCGAACAGGCCGGAGTCGATCATCAGGGCGAAATACAGGATGGCGAACATCAGCATCACGCCGGTCGGCGCCAGCTTGGTGATGCCTTCGAGCATCATCGGGCCGATCTTCGGGGCGAAGCCGCCGAACAGCGCGAACAGGATAGGAACGATGATCAGAGCGATCAGCGCGGACAGGCGCTTGGTCATGATCAGGAACATGAAGGTGATGACCATGGCGAAGCCAAGGAAAGTCAGCATGGGAATACTCCAGGCGTAGCGCGGCTAGGGAATGGCGAACCGGATGGGGTCAGCGCAGAACGGGAAGCGCGGGACGGGCTGGAGGAAGCGGGGCGAAAAGGCGGGTACGAACGGACATCAGAATCACCATTGTTGTTGTTAATTGGGCCTGGAGGCGTGAAAAAACACCCATTGGCCAACCGGTCTGTTGCCGGCAGTGGAGGCGATCCTAATCGCGGAAGCTTTCAGCTACCTTTCGTTGTAGAAAGCAATGATCGGATGTGTCGCGAGCCGACGTGCGGTTAAAAAACAACCAGATTGACCTGCCGGCGGAGTTTTCCGCTGGCCCGGCCATTCGATGGGAGGTCCTTGTATGAGCCTGTTGCATACCGGCGGTTGCCACTGCGGCCAGCTGCGTTATCAGTTCAGTGGGCCACTGCGCGATATCGCCCATTGCCATTGTTCGATCTGCCGGCGGGTCAGCGGCGGCCTGGTGACCACCTGGATCACCCTGCCCCGCCCGGCCTTTCAGTGGCTGGCCGGGACGCCGGGGTGTTACCACTCCTCGCCCGGCTGCGCGCGGTACTTCTGCCCGAACTGCGGTGCCCATCTAGCGTTGGTCACCCAACTGAGCCCGGACAGCATCGATGTGACCATCGCCACCCTGGATCATCCGGAGCTGGCAGCGGCCGAGCGGCATATCTGGACCGACAGCCGTTTGCCCTGGCTGCACCTGGATGAGCAGTTGCCGGGAGAGGCCGAGGAGACGTTGTAAGGTTGTGGGATCGCTTTGCGGGCAATGCGTCCTTGTAGGAGCGAGGCTTGCCCGCGAAGCTGTTGGCGTCAGGGCAGCTCGAGCCCGCCCGCGGCCCTGTGCAAGGCCCGCAAATGTTCGCCCAGCTGTTTCAGGTTGGCTTCGTTGGCGGCGATTTCGGCGGCGCGGTTCGGTTCCAGCAAGGCCCGTACTTCCTTGTCCAGATCGCCGGTCAGGGCCTGCAACTGTTTCTGGCGCAGGCTGCTTTCCGATTCCAGGCGTTGCCATTCGCTCGGCTGCGGCAGGCCGTAGCCGCTGCTACCCAGCAATTCGGCCGGGCGGCTGAGGAAGCCGCTGTTGGCGAGGATTTCCTGCAGAGTCTTGTTGGCCTTGTCCATGCCGCCGTTCTGCAGGTCGCGGGCCCCCAGGTAACGCTGTTTGACCTCGTCCTGGGCCAGCAACAGCTGGCGCCGGAAGCTCGCCTGTTCGAGCAGCAACAAGGCAGCGCTGGTGCGCAGGTCTGCCTGGCCGAACCACTGGCGGCGCTCCGCGGCGCTCAGGGACAGCCAGTCTTCGACGCTGTTCTGTTTGATCGGCAGGTGCTTTTTCAACACCTCGAACATCGCCTGGTAACGGTCGCGGAAGGAGTCGAAGCGATACCCCAGGCGCAAGGCTTCGCGAGGATCGTCCAGTACGCTGGTGTCGGCCAGGCCGCGGCCCTTGAGCACTTCCAGCAGGCCGTTGGGCATGATGCTGTCGAGCCCGGTGAGCTGGGCATTGTTGCTGCCGCTGCGCAGCAGCTTCAGGCTTTCCACTGCGCAGTTATTGGACAGGAAGTAATAGTTGCCGTCGTAGCTCCAGTGCATCTCGGCGGCACGCTCGACCACCTCTTCGATCTCGTTGCGTGACAGGTTCAGCGGCACCGAGGCCAGGCTGCGCAGCTCGGTCTTGGTGTATTCATCGATGACCTGGGCCAACGGCAGGATAAACAGGCGGGACGGGTATTTGCCGACCAGGCCATCCCAGCTCGACAGTTGCACGTCACCGACAAAGGCGCGATAGGACAGCACCAGGTGCTGCTCGAGGTCCAGCCGGCAATCCGGCCCACGCGGCCGGCCGGGCGCGCAGATCACCAGGCGCAACATGCTGTGCCCCCAGCGGCTGACCCAGTTCTGGTTGGCCTCGGCCAACAGGTAATCCACGGCATAGACCCGCTCCGGGTCGACCTTGCCCAGCGGCTGTTTGGCGAAGTCGTTGCCGGCGTTGAGAAAGGCGAAGGACTGGGTGCAGGTGTCCTTGGCCTTCGGCGCCCAGCCGAAGTGTTCCTGGTAATAACGGTACAGCGCCGGCCGGCGGCAGGCGTAGCTCGGGTCCAGGAGGAAGTACTCCATGTTCACCGCGACAAACTCTTTCGGGTTGGTCGTTTCGTAGATATCCGGGCTGCGGGCGACCTGGCGGTTGTACTGCTCGCGCTCGCCCCGGCGGCCGACGTATTGCGGCCAGCCGGCGAGGTCGAGCAGGCGCGGGTCGTCGCTGAGGGTGAAGCGGCGCGCGGTCTGGCCGCGGCACTGGTCTGGCAACCCGATCAGGCCCGAGGCGCTGTTCTGGCGGCTGCAACGCTGGATCAGCGTGCGTTCGGCGCCCGACCACAGGCGCGAACGGTCATAAATATGGGTGAGTTCATGCAGCACGGTGGCGAGCATTTCCCGGCGCACGGTGCCATGGGGGCGATGGGTTTTCTGGGTGGCCGCGCTGCCGTCGGTGAGGCCGGCCAGCAGTTTGCGATTCAGGTCGAGTTCGTCGACCAGCGATGCCTGGCCATAGGCGTTATGAGGCATGTCGTCGGTCCAGCCGACATCGATGCGACGGTCCAGTTGCTCGATGAAGCGCGGCGGCAGCGCTTGCATCGCTTCATCCAGCAGCGCCTGGCTGGCGTGCTGCTGCTCCGGGCTCAAGCCTTCGGTCTTGAGCCGCAGTTGCAGGTCGGCCTGAGCGCTGTTGCCCAAGAGTAACAGCGCTGCACCCAGCAGCCAGGCAGCGAGCGGCCTCACAGTGCGAGGATGGCTTCGGCGAGAACCTGATCACTGGCGTCGCGGGCTTCCGGCACGCGGTTACGCAAGGTATCGAAGGCGGCTTCCAGCTGGGCGCCACGAATATCGCCGTCGCTGGCGACGAAGCTGGCGGCGTCGTCATGAGCGGCTCGCACGATTTTCGAGTCGCGGATGGAGGTGGTGGTGTCCGAGGTGAAATCGATGGTACGACCAAAGGCTCGAACGATGATGTTACTGGTGGCTACCAGGGTTTGCGCCTGGGCCACATCAGCCAACAGCAACAGGCCAAGGGTGGCAGCAATCAGCGGGCTACGCATGGAACGACTCCGGGATGACAGGGATATTTATTGGACGAGAATTGCCTGCGCCAGTTCAAGGTCGCCGGCATGAAGTTGTGGCTGGGTTTTACGCAGGTATTTCAGGGCTGATTCCAGCCGGGCTCCGCGCAGGTGGCCGTCAGTGGCAACGAACGCCGCGGCATCATCTTGGGCAGCCAGTACGCGTTTGTTGTCGAACGGTGCGGAGGTCACCTTGCTGGTGGCGTAGCCAGTGATGACCAGGCCTTGTGTGCTCAGGTCGAAAGCGGCGGCCGAGCCAGTCCAGCACAGGGCAATCAAGGAAGGGACGGTAAGCAAGGTGGAAAAACGCATGAGTCTCGACAGCTGAAAAACCAGCGACAAGGCTAGCGCAATGCCCGGGCGAGAGCCAGCGCCCAGGGTTTCGGGTGCGTTGGGCGCACCCGTCACCGGACCGGCGGTCAGATCGTCAGGATGGCCTGAGCGAGCTGGGCGTCGGTGGCGCTCAGTTGTGGCAACTGTTGGCGGATGTGGTCAAACGCGCTTTCCAGTTTCACACCGCGAATGGCGCCTTCGGTGGCGACAAAACTGGCGGCGTCGTCACGAGCGGCGCGCACGATTTTGTCGTCACGGAACGAGGAGGTGACATCGGAAGTCGCATCGGAAGTGGCCTTGAGTGCGCCGACTACCGCGTCGGTGGTGACGATAAAGCTGGAGGCGTGGGCGTTGGAGGCCAAGGCCAGCAAGGCAGCAGCGCTGAGCAGGCGAAGACGGGACATAGGTAAAACTCCTTGATAACAGATAGGGTGGTGCTGAGTGGGCACCGGGTAGCCACTGCGGGGCAGATGAATCAGACGCCCCTTCAGGAAAATCGCTATCCACTACGGGATATTAGGCCCACCCCATCTGTTCGAATAGCCCTCTTCTGCTGTCCTGGTGCGAACTAGCGCCAGAAGGGCTTATCCAGTTCGGCCATGCGATCACTGTGGCTGATACCTACATCGGATAATTGCTGATCGTTGAGCCCTGCCAGCACACGACGTGTTCGGGCGTTCTGCTGCATCTGGCACAAGGCGCGGAACAAGCGTTTCCACACGCTTATCTGAGGATGGGAAAAGCTGAGAGGTGCGATACGTCCTGGTATGTGGTTCATGGTGCGGTCCTTTCGGCAGGCCGAAGTCAGGGACTTGGGACACCATGTTGCTATTCCCGCAGGCACGTATACAGATACACCAGTGTGAAATTGTACTGGTCCAGATCTATTTATTTTTGAACTGTACCTGTCTGGTCTTACCCCTTCTGTACCGGCTGCTTCCAGCATTGCTAGGCCTTAAACGACAAAACCCGTCGCGGTTGCCCGCGACGGGTTTTGTTTTTTCAATTCGGGGTGCTGGCGGTGGACCCGGTGGGTCAAGGCCAGCGACGCTAACTTAGCGCCAGAACGGCTTGCTCAGCTCTTCGTAACGTTGAGCTTCGCTGATACCTGCGTCAGCCAGCAGACGCGAATCCAGGCGAGCCAGTTGGTGGCGGCTGGAGATGCGGCGCTGCCACAGCATCAGGTTGGCGAGAACGCGCAGAGGCATGGAGGCCTGGGTTTTTGCAGCTTTGTCTTCAAAGAACAGTTCGGAACTGAGTGTACGTTCCATGGTGTGCATCCTTCCGCTTGTGGCGGGATTAGGTAGTGGTTTAACTGGTGCCCATGATCCTCCTCTCGCGCCAGTCTCTGTAGATACAGTTCATCTGTATTGTGAGGGACCAGTTAACTGTTTATAGGTGCTGTACTGTTCGGAAATGATGCAACTGTACCTGTCAGCACCATTTAGGTGCGTTTCAAGGTGTTTTCTCGAAAAAGGCGGGGATTGGAGAGGGTAAAAGACCGGTACAGTAGTACAGTTTTTTAAGGTTTCTTGAAGGGTGTCGATGGGCTGACGCAACTGTGCTTGCGTCAGCCATCGACTGTACCCATCACACGGCGAGCATGCGCCCGGTTTCTTCCAGGTTCATGTGCCAGCGCAGGGCATCGCGCAGGATGTGCGGCGTGTGGCCGCCCAAGGCGCAGGCTGCGGTGAAGTAGTCATTCAGGGGCTGGCGATAGTCCGGGTGTACACAGTTGTCGATGATCACCCGTGCCCGCTCCCGTGGCGCCAGGCCGCGCAGGTCGGCCAGGCCGACTTCGGTCACCAGGATGTCGACGTCGTGTTCGGTGTGGTCGACGTGACTGACCATCGGCACCACGCTGGAAATTGCCCCGCCCTTGGCGATGGACTTGGTGACGAAGATCGCCAGGTGCGCGTTGCGCGCGAAGTCCCCCGAACCACCGATGCCGTTCATCATCCGCGTGCCGCAGACGTGGGTGGAGTTGACGTTGCCATAGATGTCGAACTCCAGGGCGGTGTTGATGCCGATGATGCCCAGGCGACGCACCACTTCCGGATGGTTGGAGATCTCCTGCGGGCGCAGCACCAGCTTGTCCTTGTAACGCTCCAGGTTGCCGAACACATCGGCATTGCGCCGGCTCGACAGGGTGATCGAACTGCCCGAGGCGAAGCTCAGCTTGCTGGCGTCAATCAGGTCGAAAGTCGAGTCCTGCAGCACTTCGGAGTACATGGTCAGGTCTTCGAACGGCGACTCGATCAGGCCGCACATCACCGCGTTGGCGATATTGCCGATACCCGCCTGCAGCGGGCCGAGCTTGTTGCTCATGCGTCCAGCGTCCACTTCCTGCTTGAAGAAGTTGATCAGGTGGTTGGCGATCCCCTGGGTCTCGCTGTCTGGCGTCGAAACGGTGGATGGCGAGTCCGCCTGGTTGGTGATGACGATGGCGACGATCTTCTCCGCCGGGATCGGGATGGCGGTGCTGCCGATACGGTCGTCGACCTTCACCAGCGGGATAGGCGTGCGGGTCGGCCGGTAGGTCGGGATATAGATGTCGTGCAGGCCTTCCAGGTTCGGGTTGTGCGCCAGGTTGATCTCGACGATCACGTGCTTGGCGAAGATCGCGAAACTGGCGGAGTTGCCCACCGAGGTGGTCGGCACGATATGGCCCTGCTCGGTGATCGCCACGGCTTCGATGACGGCGATGTCCGGCAGCTTGAGCTGCTGGTTGCGCAGTTGCTCCACGGTTTCCGACAGGTGCTGGTCAATGAACATCACCTCGCCGGCATTGATCGCCTTGCGCAGGGTGCTGTCGACCTGGAACGGCATGCGTCGGGCCAGGACACCGGCCTCGGTGAGTTGCTTGTCGAGGTCGTTGCCCAGGCTGGCGCCGGTCATCAGGCTGATTTTCAGTGGGGTTACCTTGGCGCGCTCGGCCAACGCATGGGGCACGGCCTTGGCTTCGCCGGCGCGGGTGAAACCGCTCATGCCGACGGTCATGCCGTCCTGAATCAGAGCGGCAGCGTCAGCGGCGCTCATCACCTTATCCAACAACGAAGGCAAGCGGATACGATCACGGTACATGGATTGTTATCTCGGGCAGCGGAAGCAAGATGCGCAGTCTAGTGATTTCAAAAAAATTCGTCCCGCTACCAAGGTCGAATGAAAGGCCGCGATTTAGAGCCTTTTGTCGGGTTTGTGCGGGAAATAAAAAACCCCAGCCTACTAAAGGCTGAGGTCTTGGGTGTTGCGCTGGAGCAGGTTTTACTCGACGGCTTTGACCATGTCTTCGATGACTTTCTTGGCGTCGCCGAACACCATCATGGTCTTGTCCAGGTAGAACAGTTCGTTGTCCAGGCCGGCATAGCCGCTGGCCATCGAACGCTTGTTGACGATGACGGTCTTGGCTTTGAACGCCTCGAGAATCGGCATGCCGGCGATCGGCGATTTCGGATCGTTCTTCGCCGCCGGGTTGACCACGTCGTTGGCGCCGAGCACCAGCACCACGTCGGCCTGGCCGAACTCGGAGTTAATGTCTTCCATCTCGAACACCTGGTCGTACGGCACTTCGGCTTCGGCCAGCAGTACGTTCATGTGGCCGGGCATGCGCCCCGCTACCGGGTGGATCGCGTACTTCACGGTCACGCCACGGTGTACCAGTTTCTCGGTCAACTCCTTCAGTGCGTGCTGTGCCCGCGCGACCGCCAGGCCGTAACCCGGAACGATGATCACGGTGTCGGCGTTGGTCAGCAGGAAGGTCGCGTCGTCGGCCGAGCCGGACTTCACCGGACGGGCCTCTTGCGCGCCCGCCGGGCCGCCAGCGTCGGCGGTGTTGCCGAAGCCGCCAAGCAGTACGTTGAAGAACGAACGGTTCATCGCCTTGCACATGATGTACGACAGGATCGCACCGGACGAACCCACCAGGGAGCCGGCGATAATCAGCATCGAGTTGTTCAGCGAGAAGCCGATCCCCGCCGCTGCCCAGCCCGAGTAGCTGTTGAGCATCGACACCACCACCGGCATGTCGGCGCCGCCGATCGGGATGATGATCAGCACGCCCAGCACGAAGGCCAGGACCAGCATCAGGGCGAAGGCGCTGAGGTTGCCGGTGAACATGAAGGTCACGCCCAGGCCCAGGGTCGCCAGGCCGAGAATCAGGTTCAGCTTGTGTTGGCCGCCGAACTGTACCGGTGCGCCCTGGAACAGGCGGAACTTGTACTTGCCCGACAGCTTGCCGAAGGCGATCACCGAACCGGAGAAGGTGATGGCACCGATGGCCGCGCCGAGGAACAGCTCCAGGCGGTTACCGGCCGGAATCGAATCGCCCAGCTGTTTGACGATGCCCAGGGACTGTGGCTCGACCACGGCGGCGATGGCGATGAACACCGCCGCCAGACCGATCATGCTGTGCATGAATGCCACCAGCTCCGGCATCTTGGTCATTTCCACGCGCTTGGCCATGATCGAACCGGCGGTGCCGCCGATCAGCAGGCCGACGATCACGTAGCCAATGCCAACGGTCGCCAGTTCCGCGCCGAGCTTGAACACCAGGCCGACGGTGGTGACGATTGCCAGAGCCATGCCGAGCATGCCGAACAGGTTGCCGCGACGCGAGGAGGTCGGGTGCGACAGGCCTTTGAGGGCCTGGATAAAGCAGATCGACGCGATCAGGTAGAGCGTCGTTACCAGATTCATGCTCATTACTTGGGCGCCTCTTCTTTTACGGCTTTCGGGGCTTTTTTCTTGAACATCTCAAGCATGCGGCGGGTTACCAGGAAGCCGCCGAACACGTTGACCGCGGCCAGGGCCACGGCCAGCGTGCCCATGGTCTTGCCCAGCGGCGTCACGGTCAGGGCGGCGGCCAGCATGGCGCCGACGATCACGATCGCTGAAATGGCGTTGGTTACCGCCATCAGCGGTGTGTGCAGTGCGGGTGTAACGTTCCAGACCACGTGATAACCGACATAAATCGCCAGCACGAAGATGATCAGGTTGTAGATACCGGGGGAGATAAGCTCTTCCATCGTCTGAATCCCTGCTTAGGCGTTTTTACGGATGACTTGGCCGTCGCGGCACATCAGGCACGCGGCGACGATGTCGTCTTCTAGGTTGACCTCGAACTGACCTTCTTTGGTGAAGACGAGCTTCAGGAAGTCCAGCAGGTTGCGGGCGTACAGCGCCGAGGCGTCGGCAGCGACAGCACCGGCCAGGTTGGTCGGGCCGACAATGGTCACGCCATTCTCGACGACCACCTGGTCCGCCACGGTCAGCGGGCAGTTGCCGCCCTGGGCCGCAGCAAGGTCGACGACCACCGAGCCTGGCTTCATCTGGGCCACGGTTTCGGCGCTCAGCAGTACTGGCGCCTTGCGGCCTGGAATCAGGGCGGTGGTAATCACGATGTCGGCCTGCTTGGCGCGTTCGTGCACGGCCTGGGCCTGGCGCTGCATCCAGCTGGCAGGCATCGGGCGCGCGTAACCACCGACACCGACGGCGCATTCGCGCTCTTCATCGGTCTCGTAAGGCACGTCGACGAACTTGGCCCCCAGGGATTCGATCTGTTCCTTGACCGCCGGACGCACGTCCGAGGCCTCGATCACGGCGCCCAGGCGCTTGGCGGTAGCGATGGCCTGCAAACCGGCAACCCCGGCACCGAGAATCAGCACGCGAGCGGCTTTCACGGTGCCCGCGGCAGTCATCAGCATCGGCATGAAGCGCGGGTAATAGTGGGCAGCCAGCAGCACCGCCTTGTAACCGGCGATGTTGGCTTGCGAAGACAGCACATCCAGGCTCTGAGCCCGCGAGGTACGTGGCGCTGCTTCCAGGGCAAAGGCGGTGATGCCGCATTCGGCCATCTTGGCAATGGTTTCATTGCTGAACGGATTGAGCATGCCCACCAGAACGGTGCCGCTTTTGATCAGGGCCAGCTCACTGTCGCTGGGAGCCACGACCTTGAGAATCAGCTCCGCGCCGAATGCATCGTTGGCGCTGCCAATGGTTGCACCTGCCGCTTCATAGGCACTGTCGACAACACTGGCGTTGATGCCGGCGCCGCTCTGCACAGTGACTTTATGACCCTGGCCGATCAGTTTCTTGATGGTTTCCGGGGTTGCAGCAACCCGTGTTTCACCCGTTTGGGTCTCGAGAGGAACACCAATGTGCACGTCAAATCTCCTGCGTGATCTTATTGCTTTCGATCTTTTTTAGAAGGCCAGCGCACTACGGATGGTGCAGCTGGGGCGGCCGATCAGCACGATCCCGCCAGAATCAAGGCGGGGCGCGGCATTTTGCAGGCGAACATTACGCCCTTCAAGGGATTATGAGGGGTGACGGAAAATTAACTACAAGTCACCCCGTGACCGAATGTCGCAAGGGTAGGGCTCAATCCCTTGTAAGCCGTGCCTTGTAAGGATTTCGACGAAAAATAAAACATTTTTCACATTGCTCATGTGAATGAACGTTTATGGCCCTAAAAAAGCCCTACAAGCCGCGTGGTTAGGCGCTTATAGGACGGTTGTTCCGCTTATCGATACAGTCTGTCTGAATGCGACATTTAGTTATATCTGTAGTGTTTTGTTTTTTCTGACTACGAGGTCAGCTTGTCGCCCTGCCCTGCTATTTCTCAAGGCTGTAGCTCTGTGCCTGCTCCACCAGCCAATCGCGAAAAGCCCGTAAAGACGCTGATTCCACCTTGCGCTCGGGAATCATCAGGTAATACGCCTTGATACTCGCCAGTGCTTCGGGGTTGGCGATCACCAGACGCTTTTCCCTCAGCTCCCGTTGAATAAGGAATGGCGGGATCAGAGCGATACCCATGTCGTGCATGGCGGCCTGCGCCAGCATGGAGAATAGTTCGTAACGCGGGCCTGTCATGTCTCGCGGGATATTCAGGTGCTGTGAGTTGAACCATTGCCGCCAGGCATAGGGGCGCGTGGTCTGCTGTAGCAGCGGCAGCTCGGCGATTTCTTCGGCGCTTAGCCGGGTGTGGTTGCCCAGGGTTGCGGGGCTGCACACCGGCATCGGGTTTTCTCCCATCAGGCGATGGGACTGGGTGCCCGACCAGTCGGCGTCACCAAAGTAAATCGCGGCGTCGAAGTCGGTATCGGCGAACAGGAAAGGCTGGGTGCGGTTGGTCAGGTTGACCGTGACTTCCGGGTGTCGCTGCTGAAAATCCTTGAGTCGGGGCAACAGCCATTGGGTGCCAAAGGTCGGGACCACCGCCAGCTCGATGACATTGGCGCCCTGCTGGCCCATGACAGAAAGCGTGTCGCGTTCCACCGCGTCCAGTTGGGTGGCCACGCGGCGGCTGTAGGAGAGCCCGGCTTCGGTCAGCTTGACACCGCGTCGGGAGCGGCGGAACAGTTCGACCCCGAGAAACTCTTCCAGGCTGGCGATTTGTCGGCAAATAGCACCTTGCGTCAGCGAAAGCTCCTGCGCCGCCTTGGTAAAGCTCTCGTGACGTGCCGCAGCTTCGAAGCTGATCAGGGCGGCAGTGCTGGGGATCTTTCTGCGCATGTACGGCAATCTCACTAATGGAATCGTTAAAAGCCGCTTACGGCTGTTACGGAGTGAGAAATTAGCACAACAGTATGCGAAATCCTCGTTTGCCGCGCCCGCAAAGCCGGCCTAGGATCAACCCACGAACGTTGACCTACTTCACGAGGACTCACTCATGGGCGGTAAAGCAAGCTTCAACTGGATCGATCCCCTTCTGCTGGATCAACAGCTCACTGAAGAAGAGCGCATGGTGCGCGACAGTGCCGAGCAGTTCGCTCAAGGCAAGCTGGCGCCGCGTGTGCTCGAAGCTTTCCGTCATGAAAAGACCGACCCGGCGATCTTCCGCGAAATGGGCGAAGTCGGCCTGCTGGGTGCCACCATCCCCGAGCAGTATGGCGGCAGCGGTCTGAACTATGTCTGCTATGGCCTGATTGCCCGTGAAGTGGAGCGTGTGGACTCCGGCTACCGCTCGATGATGAGCGTGCAGTCCTCCCTGGTGATGGTGCCAATCAACGAATTTGGCACCGAAGCCCAGAAGCAGAAGTATCTGCCGAAGCTGGCTTCCGGCGAGTGGATCGGCTGCTTCGGCCTGACCGAGCCCAACCATGGCTCCGACCCGGGCGCGATGATTACCCGTGCTCGTAAGGTGGATGGCGGTTACAGCCTGACTGGCAGCAAGATGTGGATTACCAATAGCCCGATCGCTGACGTATTCGTGGTGTGGGCCAAGGACGATGCCGGCGATATCCGCGGCTTCGTACTGGAGAAAGGCTGGAAAGGTCTGAGTGCTCCGGCGATTCACGGTAAGGTCGGCCTGCGCGCTTCCATCACCGGCGAAATCGTCATGGACAACGTCTTTGTGCCGGAAGAGAACATCTTCCCGGACGTGCGTGGCCTGAAAGGTCCGTTCACCTGCCTGAACTCTGCCCGCTACGGCATTTCCTGGGGCGCTCTGGGTGCGGCCGAATTCTGCTGGCACACCGCTCGCCAATACACCCTGGATCGTCAGCAATTCGGTCGCCCGCTAGCGGCTACCCAACTGATCCAGAAAAAACTGGCAGACATGCAGACCGAGATCACCCTCGCCCTCCAAGGCTGCCTGCGTCTGGGCCGGATGAAGGATGAAGGCACGGCGGCGGTTGAAATTACCTCGATCATGAAGCGCAACTCTTGCGGCAAGTCGCTGGACATCGCTCGCATGGCTCGCGACATGCTGGGTGGTAACGGCATCTCCGACGAGTTCGGTATCGCCCGTCACCTGGTCAACCTGGAAGTGGTGAATACCTACGAAGGGACCCATGACGTCCATGCGCTGATCCTGGGGCGCGCGCAGACCGGCATCCAGGCGTTCTACTAAATAGGAGAACGACCATGGGCGCGTTATCTCATTTGCGGGTGCTGGACTTGTCGCGAGTGCTGGCCGGGCCTTGGGCCGGTCAGATCCTGGCGGACCTGGGGGCCGAGGTGATCAAGGTCGAGCGTCCGGGCAATGGTGACGATACTCGCGCCTGGGGGCCGCCTTTCCTCAAGGACGCTTATGGCGAGAATACGACGGAGGCTGCCTATTACCTGTCGGCCAACCGCAACAAGCAATCGGTGACCATCGACTTCACTCGACCGGAAGGTCAGCGCCTGGTGCGCGAACTGGCGGCCAAGTCCGACATTCTGATCGAGAACTTCAAGGTTGGCGGTTTGGCGGCCTATGGGTTGGACTACCAGTCGCTGAAGGCGCTCAACCCTGACCTGATCTATTGCTCCATTACCGGCTTCGGCCAGACCGGGCCTTATGCCAAGCGTGCCGGCTACGACTTCATGATCCAGGGACTGGGCGGGCTGATGAGCCTGACCGGGCGTCCTGAGGGCGACGAAGGCGCCGGGCCGGTGAAGGTCGGGGTGGCGTTGACGGATATCCTGACGGGGCTGTATTCGACTGTGGCGATTCTTGCCGCGCTGGCGCATCGGCAGCACAGCGGTGGTGGGCAGCACATCGATATGGCGCTGCTGGATGTGCAGGTTGCGTGTCTGGCCAACCAGGCGATGAATTACCTGACCACTGGAGTCGCTCCCAAGCGCCTGGGTAATGCCCACCCGAATATCGTGCCTTATCAGGACTTTCCTACGGCGGATGGCGATTTCATCCTTACCGTGGGGAATGATGGGCAGTTCCGCAAGTTTGCCGAGGTGGCGGGCCAGCCGCAGTGGGCGGACGATCCGCGCTTTGCGACTAATAAGTTGCGGGTTGCCAATCGGGCGCTGCTGATCCCACTGATTCGTCAGGCCACTGTGTTCAAGACCACCGCTGAGTGGGTCACCCAGTTGGAGCAGGCAGGGGTGCCTTGCGGCCCTATCAACGACCTGGCGCAGATGTTCGAGGATCCGCAGGTCAAGGCGCGCGGGTTGGCGATCGAGCTGCCCCATGCGTTGGCCGGGCTGGTGCCTCAGGTGGCGAGCCCGATCCGTCTCTCCGAAACGCCGGTCGAGTACCGTCATGCTCCTCCTCTATTAGGAGAGCATACCGCCCAGGTTCTGCAGCGGGTGCTGGGGCTTGAGCTTGAGTCCGTGGATGCCTTGCGAGCCTCAGGCGTGCTGTGAGTGCGCTCTTCTATATAGAGAGCAACTGACCCCTTCTATATATGGGGTCTGAAAACACCCCTTTTGGGGTGTTTTCAGGTTTATTCATAGTAAAAGCAAATTAGGGGTTGACGGCAGATTCTACAGGTCTATAATTCGCCCCACTTCCGGCGCAG